>JAEYNG010000475.1 GCA_023412695.1 Planctomycetota bacterium
CCCCCCACTCGTCCCCCGCTGCCGCGGCCCCGCAGGGTCTGCGGGAGCTCACGGAACCGTACGTCCGCCTGGAGGCCAAGATTCGTCAGGGTGGCGGGGCCAAGGCGATCGAGCGGCAGCACGAGAAGGGCCGACTCACGGCCCGCGAGCGGATTGCGCGGCTGGTCGATCCGGTGGAATCGGCAAGCGCTCGGAAGGAGGTTCCGGGGGTGAACGCGCACGCCGCGGAGATCCCGGGCTTTCAAGAACTCGGCCTGTGGGCGGCCTGGGGGATGTACGAAGAGCACGGCGGCGCGCCCGCGGCGGGCGTGGTCACGGGTGTCGGACGGGTGGAGGGCCGGCAGTGCATGATCATCGCGAACGACGCGACCGTGAAGGCGGGGGCGTTCTTCCCGATGACGTGCAAGAAGATCATCCGGGCGCAGATGATCGCCCAGATGGCGCGGATGCCGCTGATCTATCTCGTGGATTCGGCCGGCGTGTTCCTGCCTCTGCAGGAGGACGTGTTCCCCGACACTGATGACTTCGGACGGATCTTTCGCAACAACGCGGTGATCAGCGCGGAGGGCATCCCACAGATCGCGGCGATCATGGGGTATTGCGTGGCGGGCGGCGGGTACCTGCCCGTCTTGTGCGACACGCTCCTGATGACCGAGGGCAGCGGGCTGTACCTCGCAGGTCCGGCGCTTGTGAAGGCGGCGATCGGGCAGGTCGTGACGGACGAGGAGCTCGGCGGGGCGACCATGCATGCGGAGATCAGCGGGACCATCGACTTCAAGGAGAAGGACGATGAGAGCTGCATCCGGCGGCTGCGCGAGCTGATGGGCAAATACGGGGACGGCGGACCGAGGACGAGTGACCACGGGGTGGCAAAGCGACGAGTCGCGCCGTCGTATCACGGCGGCGACCGGCAGTACGACTTCTTCACCGACAAGCCTGGCGCGCAGTACGAAGTGCGAGACCTGATCGCGGCGATTATCGATTCTCGTAATGACAATGGCACGCTCGCCCCGGACTTCGACGAGTACAAGGCCGACTACGGGCCCTCGATCGTCTGCGGATATGCGAAGATCGGCGGTCTCGCCTGCGGCATCGTCGCGAACCAGAAGATGGTCACCCGCACCGGCGCCGGCGCAGTGCAGCTCCCGGGCGTGATCTATCACGACTCGGCGGACAAGGCCGCGAGGTTCATCATGGACTGCAACCAGCGGAAGATCCCGCTGGTGTTCCTGCACGACACGACGGGGTTCATGGTCGGCAAGGAGAGCGAGCAGCATGGGATCATCCGTGCCGGCGCGAAGATGGTCAACGCGATGAGCAACTGCGTGGTGCCGAAGGTCGTGGTGATCGTCGGGGGGTCGTACGGCGCGGGGAACTACGCGATGTGCGGCCGCGGGTTCGACCCGTTCATCACGCTCGCGTGGCCGAGCGGCAAGTGCGCAGTGATGGGCGCGAACCAGGCGACGGGCGTGCTGACAACCATCGAGGAGGCGAGCCGCAAGCGCAAGGGTGAGACGATCGACGAGGAGACGCACAAGGCGATCTACTCGGCGGTCCACGCCAGCTATACCGAGCAGGCAGACATCCGCCACGGCGCGGCCCGCGGTTGGCTGGACCGGATCATCCAGCCGCACCGCACGCGTGAGGAACTGATCGGCGCGTTGCAGATGACCGAGAACTGGGACTACTCGCGCGAGTTCCGAACGGGCGTGCTGCAGACCTGATGCGCCGATCGGCGAGTAGCAGTAAAGGGAGCCGCGCCGTGCCTCACTCGATCACACGCGTCGAGTTCGATGTGCTCGATTCGACCAGCGTCTATGCGCGGCGGATCGTCGAGGAGGGCGGGCTTGGCGACGGGCCGGTGGTGGTGGTGGCCAGGACACAGACCGGTGGAATCGGGCGGCTCGGCCGCGCCTGGTCGAGCCCGGCGGGCGGGCTGTGGTTCACGATGATCTGGCCGCCATCGCGTTCGGCGGCCGCGTGCGTCGAGGGCCTCGGTGTCCGCATCGGCGTCGCGCTCACCGAGAGGCTAAGACAGTTGATCGGCCGCTCCGATGCGCAGCGCGTACAACTGAAGTGGCCGAACGATGTGCTCATCGATGACCGGAAGTTCTGCGGCGTGCTGACGGAAGTGGTCGGCGGCGGGGCCGCGGCCCGCGTGCTGATCGGGGTCGGGATCAACGCGAACTTTGACCCGCACGAACTGCCCGAGAGCCTGCACCACCGGGCGACGACGCTCCGCGCCGCCCTCGGTCGAACCCTCGATACGAGCGCGATGATGGATGAGCTCGTGCCGTACCTCGGTGCAGCGGTCGAGGGCCCGTGGCCGGATCCGTCCCTCGTTAACCGGGCGAACGAACTGCTGTGGGGTGTCGGGGAGCGGCACCTCGCCGTGATGGAGGACAGCACAACACGGATGGGAACGCTCGTCGGCCTCGACGAGCGCGGCGTGCCGGTGGTAAAGACCGCCGCGGGCGAGGGCCGGCTGCCGACCACTGCCCTGTGAGGTAAGCGGCCTACTCAAAAAAAAGACACCGCCGGCGGCGTGGGCCGTCGGCGGT
>JAEYNG010000484.1 GCA_023412695.1 Planctomycetota bacterium
GGATGATCCGTGCGGGCGTGCAGCCCGCGCCGTTGGCGACGGTGAAGCTGCGGCCGTCGCGCGTGAAGGCGATCCTCGGGCAGGAGGTCGCGCCGGGGGAGATCGCGCGGGTGCTGGGCGCGCTGGAGATCGTGTGCTCGGCTCAGGGGGAGGACGCGATGCTGTGCACCATCCCCGCGCACCGGCCGGACATCGACCGGGAGATCGACCTGATCGAGGAGGTCGCGCGGATCCGCGGGCTGGACAAGCTGCCGGTGCACGACAAGGTGGGCGTGCGCGTGAAGCCGCCGCAGAACTCGGAGCGGGCGGTGCGGGAGCTCGGCTCGGTGCTCAACGGGCTGGGGTTCTACGAGGCGATCACGTTCACGTTCGTGTCGCAGAAGGACGCCGCGCCGTTCCTGCCGTCGGGGATGGACGCGCTGAGCGTGTGCGACGAGCGGCGGAAGGCGGACCCGGTGCTGCGGCCGAGCGCGTTGCCGAGCCTGCTCGCGTGCCGCGCGAGGAACCAGCACGCGAACGTGGAGGGTGATGGGGACGGGGGCGTGCGGCTGTTCGAGCTGTCGGCGGTGTTCGCGCAGCAGGGCGGGAAGGAGGTTGAGCGGCGGAATCTTGCGCTGTGCGCCGACGCGTGCTTCCCGGCGGGGGCGAAGAGCGCGGAGCAGAAGCAGCACGCGGTGCGGCTGGTGCGCGGGGCGATCGAGAGCGTCGCGCGTGCGCTGGGCGGCGCGCAGACGAACGTGGTGTTCGAGCCCGCGGCGCAGTGCCCGATGACGGCGTACGAGGCGGGCGCGTGCGCGGGGGTGGTGATCAACGGCAAGCGCGTGGGCGTGATCGGGCTGTTGAGCGGCGCGGTGCAGAAGCAGTTTGATCTTGCGCGGCCGGCGGCGATCGCCGAGGTCGGGCTCGACGAGCTGGTCGCGCTCTTCCCGCCGAAGGCGCTCGTGCACACGCTGCCGGAGTTCCCGGCGATCGAGCGCGACCTGTCGCTGGTCGTCGCCGAGCAGACCGCGTGGGCGCAGATCGAGCAGCTCGTCCGCGGGCTGAACCTGCCGCTGCTGGAGGCGAGCACGTTCGTGGGCACGTTCCGCGGCCAGCAGGTCGGGACGGGCAAGAAGTCGGTCACGCTGCGGCTGCGGTTCCGCGACGATAAGCGGACGCTGCGGCACGAGGAAGTGGACCCGCAGGTCGCGACGGTCGTTGAGAAGGCCAAGGCCCAGCTCGGCGCGGAGCTGCGGGCATAGATGTTGCGGTCGATGCAGAAGGCCTTGAAGACAGAGTAGAAAGGCAGGAGCCCCCACCCACGGCTTCGCCGGGACCTCCCCCGCGCGGCGAGATTGTCGAGGCGCGCGGTGATCGCTCGTGGTCGGCGCTTGAACTTGGTTCTGGCAGCTCAGACCCTGCATGCCGCGAGGCTTCTGGCGAGGGAGGCGATGACGCGCGCGTTCGTTTCGCGGTCCTTGACGCTGATACGCACGGCGCGGTCGCCGAGGCTCGGGCTGATCGTCGCGCAGTGGCGGACGAAGACGCCGTCGGCGCGGCAGCCCTCGACGATCTCGGCGGCCGATCGCATGTCGTCGCTCAGCAGGCAGAGGACGCAGTTGATCTCGCCCTCGTGCACGCGCCAGGGCGCGAGGGCGCGGAGCGTTGCGCACAGCTCGCGGCGGAGCTCGTGCGTCTGGCGGTAGCGCGAGGCGTAGTAATCGGGGTCGCCGAGGGCGCGCACGGCCGCGACCTGCGCCGGGAGGCCGACGGCCCACGGCGGGGTGATGCGGCGCAGCTCGGCGGTGAGTGATCGCGGCCCGACGAGGTACGCCGCGCGTGCGCCGCTGAGGGCGTAGCCCTTTGAGAGCGACTTGCAGACGACGGTGCCCGTGCTCATCGCGGCGAACCGCTCCATCGACTCCGCCACGCCGCCGACGTACTCGATATACGCCTCGTCGATCCACAGCTTTGTGCGCGGGTGCGCAGCGCGAGCGAGGCGTTCCATCTCGGTGCGCGGGATGTGCACGCCGGTGGGGTTGTTGGGGTTCACCGCCGCGACGAGGTCGTAGTCGCCGGAGGCGAGGGCAGCGCGGAGCCGGTCCCGCGGCACGACGTAGCCGTCATCCGCGCTGAGTTGCAGGCGGTCGACACGGCAACCGACGACGCGCTCGAGCTCGTGCTCGTACTCGGCGTACATCGGGTCGAGGACGAGGACGCGCGACGCGGGCGTGAGCCAGTGGCGCATGGCGAGGAAGATGAGCGCGCTGGAGCCGCCGCCGACGGCGATGCAGTCTTCGGGGAGGCCGCGGGTTGAGGCGATGGTGCGGACAAGCCCGTCGGCGTGCGTGGGCGGGCTGGTCGAGAGCATCCACGGGAGGTGCTCGTGGAGGGCTTCCATGACGCCGGGCGCGGGCGGGAACCAGGCGTCGAGCACATCGGCGCTGATCACGCCGTGCCGGCGTGAGAGGTCGTCGAAGGCGGAGCCGACCGCGGCGAAGAATGCGCCGCCGTGGTCGCACGGGGCCTTGGTCGCGGCGGAGGAAGCCGCGGGTGCGCGCTTGCCGAGCGCGCCCTCGATGCGGGCGAGGGTCTCCGGTCGAGAGACGGAGGCACGCTCGATGTCCTCGACATCGGCGAGCATGACCTCGTACTCGCACTGGCCGGAGGCGAAGCGGATGCCGGTGGGCTTGAGCCCGAGCCGCGAGTAGAGCGGGGCGACCTCGCGCCGCCCCATGATGAGGACGGTGGTGCCGCCGGCGTCGCGGATGGCGTGGAGGGCGGCGCGCATGAGCATGAGCGCGGCGGGACCGCTGCGGTGTTCGCGCGCGACGGTGAGGATGCGCACCTCCCACAGCCCGTCGTCGAACTTCGCGGGGATCTGCTCGCGGCGGAGGTACTTCTCGACGGAGTAGTTTGGTGCGGTCGGGGGCGTGAGGCTGACGAAGCCGATCATGCGGCCGTCGTGCTCGGCGACGATGTAGCGGTTGTGCGCATCGAGGGCGTCGCTGAGGCGGCGGCGGTCGTTGATGGGGTGCTGGCCGAGCTCGACGGCGTAGACGTCGTGGCGCATGGCGTAGATGGCGTCACGGTCGGCGGTGACTTTGTCGGGCGTGTGGGCCGCGGACGCGAGCGTGTCGCTTTCGGGGCGGATGACGATGCGGGCGGTGTGCTGATTTCGAGCGTGCATGCGTGTGTGACTCCGATGTGTCGCCGCGGAACGTCAAGACGTTGATCGCGGCGGCGATTGCTGGGCCGCGGGTTCTTCCCCCCTCCGACGATCCATCCGCCTTGGCGGGTCCCAAGGCCGGCACGCATGTTTGTTAGTATAAACAAACTTTCGGTTTCAGCAAGTACTTGACGGATTTGGGGGCAACTCGCGCAAGTCGTTTTCCTTGCAGGTTTTACGAAGAGCGAATGGATAGTGGCAGCGCCGTGGCATCGTCCATGACTGGCTTGCTCCACGAGTGCTGAACGTGGCGAGTACATTGTTCCCGATGTCATCGCCGCGACCCGCCCCGATCCATGAGCCCTCGCCCCCTGTCGCGGGCGATCGCCGTCCCATCGCCGCACGGCGGTTCGCCGTCTTTGGCGCGATGGCCGCGGCTCTTGCGCGGGCGGGTG
>JAEYNG010000010.1 GCA_023412695.1 Planctomycetota bacterium
TTCCCCGGGCCGGGGCTGGCGGTGCGCGTGCTGGGCGAGGGGACGCGCGAGAAGCTGGATGTGTTGCGGGACTGCGACGAGATTCTGCTCGAGGAGATCGTCGCGGCGAACCTGTATCGGCAGACGAGCCAGGTGTTCGCGGTGCTGCTGCCGGTGAAGAGCGTCGGCGTGATGGGGGACGGGCGGACGTACGAGTCGTGCGTGGCGATCCGCGCGGTGGAGACGCAGGACTTCATGACGGCGGACTGGAGCCGGCTGCCGTATGACCTCTTGGCGCGGATCAGCAATCGGGTCATCAATGAGGTGCGCGGGGTGAACCGGGTTGTGTACGACATCTCGAGCAAGCCGCCGGCGACGATTGAGTGGGAGTAGAAGGAGGACCTGAGTGCTGGGTGCTGAGTCCTGCAGATGGCAGACGCACTTTACGAGTTCAGCGTCGCGGCGGGGCAGCGGAGTTTGGTTATCGGTGGGGGCGCGAGACGCTCAGTCGGCAAACTTTGCTTCCGGGGCGTGCAGAGGCGATAATTGGCACATGGGAATTGAGATGAGCCAAGTCGAACTGCCGGCAAATCAGGTGCAACGTCTCCGGGATGAGGCGGCTCGGATGGGCTTGACCTTGACGGCGTACATCACGTTCCTCGAGCAATGCCGGCTGGGCCGTCTGGATGCGAAGGCGCAGGATGCGGCCAGGTTCATGTTTTCCAAGCACAATGAGTCGCTTCGGAAACTTGCGCAATGAGCATGCCCATCGGGCGACCACGGTTTGTGACCGTCGAACAATGCATCGGCTGGCATGAGATGGCCATCTCTGAGTACGGGGGGCTGTCAGGTATCCGCGAACTTCCTCTGCTCGAATCGGCTTTGGCGATGCCTCGACAGGGCTTTGGCGGACAGTACGCGCACGACTTCCCCTTCGGGATGGCCGCGGCGTACGCCTTCCATGTCGCAAAGAACCACCCGTTTGCCGACGGCAACAAGCGGGCTGCATTGTTGTGCTGTGGCTCGTTTCTCCGGATGAACGGCTGGGATCTGATGTCGACCGGTGACCAAGCTGCGGACGCGATTCTTGATCTGGTAGAAGGGCGAAAAGACAAGGCGGGCTTCGCTGCTTGGCTTGAAGCGAACTGCCGAGTTCGGCCAAGCCTTGAGCTTCGCGACTTCTTCAGGGATCTGGACTCTGGGAAGCACTTTCAACAAATCGATGCATTCAGCCGCGCGGCGGTCCTTGTCGAGAATGCCGAGACGATCGAGGAAGCTCGCATGGCGATTCCTCTCATCGCCCACCTTCTTGATCGCGCAATGTCCTTGGAGACGAGCGGAAAACAAGACGCTGCGCAGGTATTTGCCGCCCAAGCTCTGATTCTCGTCGATGTCTTCCGTATCGCCGGAGACATGGGCTATGAGTGGTAGAGAGTCGAACCGCTGCACCGGCGGACGCGAATCGACACGCGGGTGTGGTGATGTCTGAGAATGCTCCAACTCGTGGGCCGGTCGATGCGCCGTGCATTCGGTGCGGCGGGGAGTTGGTGCAGGGAACGCCGGGGCACCGTGTCCGCTGTGCGGCGCGCCGTGGACGTCGCTGATGCTGCGGTTCCTTTGGCGGATGCAGGTGATCGGATTCATTGCGATCCCGGCGATGGGAAGGTGCTGAGCATGACGTCGCTTGGGCACGGGCAGTCGACGGCGGGACTTGGAAAGAACGCGGACCTGCGGTGCTGCTCGTGCGGGTATGACCTGCGCGGATTGGAGTCTGATGGCCTGTGCCCGGAGTGCGGGACGGTGATCCAGGCGTCGGTTCACGCGGCGGTCGAGGTGGCGCATGCTGCGATGGTGCGGAATCGGCCGCTGCCGGGATGGTTGCGGGTAGCGCGGTCGGGGTTTCTTGCAGCTGCAGGCACATTGCTGGCCGCTCCTTGGGTCTTGCCCTGGGTGCGTCAGTCGTTTGGCTATTCGGTCATTCTCGGCCGGTCGGCCTGTTTCAACGATGCCATGTCATTCTGTTGCGTGCCGGCGGCGCTCGTTGGAACGTGCGTGGCTATTCAGCTTGCCGGCTTCAACCGGAGATCGTGGGTGATAGTTGCCGGTCTAGCCGTCGCGCTTTTCTTCCGGGCTCTGCCGGGACTGAGCGGATAACTTCGCTGTGTCCCACTCTTATTTGTGGCAACGACCTGCTAATTCTGCTTACCGCTACACTCCGAGCATGGTTCAGCGCTTCACCATCCAGACCAGCGGGCAGGGGCTGCACGAGATCACCGACGCGGTTCGCGGCGTGCTGAGGCGGGCGCGGACGCGGGACCATGACGGTGGGAGCGGGCCGGTGCTGCAGGGGCTGTGCACGGTGTTCATCCGGCACACGTCGGCGAGCCTGATCATCCAGGAGAACGCGGACCCGAGCGCGCGGCGGGACCTCGAGGCGTGGATCAAGCGGCACGTGCCGGAGGGCGACCCGCACTACACGCACACCGACGAGGGACCGGATGACATGCCGAGCCATATCCGTGCGGCGATCACCGCGACGAGCGTGTCGATCCCGATCATTGACGGGCAGCTCGGGCTTGGTCGGTGGCAGGGGATTTATGTGTGGGAGCACCGACGCGCCGGGCACACGCGTGAGGTGCTGGTGCACGTCGGGACATGAGTCGCAAGGAACCTATTGGGCGACCTGCACGCGCCCGATGACGGGTTCGAGCGCCGCGCGGGGGAGCCAGTAGGCGGCGGCGGTATTCAAGGGCGCGTTGGCGGGCGCGACGCGGAGCCAGCGGCCGTCGGTATCGACGCCACGGATGACGACTTCTGTGCCCGCGGGCCACGCGGCGGTCGAGGCGGGCGGGTAGAGCAGGTCATCTGGCCCGGATCGCGGCGTGGCTTCGGCGACGAGCACGGCCTCGACGGTTCGCGAATCGGCATATTGATCGGCCACGGCGAATACGCCGGCCGCGAACGCGGTGAGGAAAGCTGCAATGACGATGCTCTGACGCGGGTGTGCGGGCAGGCCTGCGGCGACGCGGAGCGCTCGTACGGCGAGGAGCGAGAGTGCAAGTCCGCAGAGCGATGCGGCGGCGGCGAGGCGGAGGGGGAACGAGGCCGCGCGGACGAATGCGAGGAGCCGGTCAGAGAAGGGACGGTCGCTGCCTGTTCCACGCTCGGTTGGACTGGGAGATGCGGATGTCGGTACCTGCGACCCGGGCTGGGCGATGCGGCGGCGGACCTCGGCGAGGTTGTGGTCGATGCGTGCGCCGAGGGCTTCGCCGATCGGCAGGAGGCCGGGGCTGAGGCGCTGGGCGCGGCGGAGGTCGAGGACAGCGCGGGCGTGGTCGCCGGCAAGGGCGGCGCGGGTGCCGGAGTCGTATAGGTCACGCGCGGAGACGGGGTGCGTGAACGCGCCGGCCCGAGCGAGCAGCACGCAGGCGAGCACAGTCGCGAGGAGCCAGAGCGCCAGCGGGAGCATTGACCAGGCTGGGGCGATGCGGGGCGTTCTCATGCCGCGACCCCCCTGCTGCTGTCGGCGTGGACGGATGCGCGAACGATCTCACGGATGAGCGTGCGGGCATCGGCGGCGATCGATGTGTCGGAGGATGCGCCGGCGGGGCCGAAGCGTGCGCGGTCGGCGGCGTCGAGCTGCGCGCGGACTCGCGAGGCGAGGACAGGGTCGATGGCTTGGATCGCGGCCGCGGCCTCGCCGCCGGTGAGCGCTTCTGGCGGGAGATTGCACCAATCGGCAATAAACTGTCGGAGCGCGGCCGAGGCACGGGTAGGGTCGTTGCCCGCGCGGCGGAGGAGGCGGTCGGCCCGGCGGACGCTGCCGCGACGGCGCCAGGCGGCGGGGTTGCGCTCGGCGATACGCCTGCGTGCGGCGAACGCTGCGGCGACTGCCCACGCGGCCGCGGGGAGCGCAGCGGT
>JAEYNG010000031.1 GCA_023412695.1 Planctomycetota bacterium
GGCACAGCGTCGGGCACATCATGCTCGCGACGCACTTCACCCGCCCCTGCTCGTCCCGGTTCAGCCGGTGAACGCCGCGGAAGTTCCGGACCTCCATCCCCCCCTTCTCGACCGGGATGTCCTCGCGCCGCTGCTCGGGATACTGCAGCGTGCGGCTTGTCGCGCCCGCGCCGAACGACGTGATGAAGTGCCGCATCGTGGTGCCGAACCCCTTGAAAATCTCGGGGAGATACGACGCCTCCCACCTCGAGAGCTTCGGGGGCGGGATCACGATGATGTCCTGCTCGCGGATCGTCATGGGCCGGAGTATACGGAAGCCCCGGGCCCGCTTCGACAACCCCGTCAACCCGGCGCATCCCAACCCCGTATACTCCCGGCATGGGCCGCACACGCCGACAGCCCCCGCTGTACGAGGTCCTCTCGTCGCCCACCCGCAAGCTCGGCGGGGTCGGTCCCGTCCGGCCCGCCGCGGCACCGGTCAACGTGCCGGTCACCGAGCCCAAGCCCGCTGCTCCTGAGCCCCCGCCGGTCCCCGTCGCCGAGACGCCCGACCCCTACACCCGCCGCCCGATTGCCGCAGAGGTCGCGCCGGAAGTCGAGCCCGCGGATGCGGCTGTCTCAGCAGACCATCAAATCCGGATTTCCTCGACGACGGTCATGATTGGCATCGGCGTGCTGATCATCGTCCTCGCCGGCGTCTTCGTTGCCGGTGTCAAACGAGGCGAGAGCACTCGCAACAGCCAGCTCGGCCAGTGGCTGCCGGACGATGGCGCGGCCTTGGCCGACAACACGACCCAGCCCGAAACCCGTCCAACCCCACCGGCGCCGCAGCCGAAGCCGGACGATTCAAGGGTTACCCCGAACAAAGCACCCGACCCGGCGAAGCCGGTCACACCCCATCAGCCCGACGGCGCGGTTGATCCGCGTGTCCCGGGCCTGAACTACCTCTACCTCGGCTCGGTCACCCAGAAGGACGCCGTCTCCGCCGTCAACTTCCTGCAGCGCAACGGGGTACAGGCGTTTTACGTGTTTGATCTCAAGAAGCCGAGTGGCAACAATCCCCCCTGCCGAATCTACGCCAGCAAGGGCTTCCCTGGTGGCGCTCTCTATCGGGAATCCGAGAAGGAGCGCAACGAGTTGGTCCAGCGGGTCGAAGAACTTGGCAAGCAGTGGCAACGCGAAGAGAAGGGTCCGATCGACTTCCGACAGCCCCTCTGGACGTTGTATAAAGGTTAGCGACTCGGGCCGGCGAGAATCGGCCGCACACCCTGATCGCGGGAGTTTGACCGATGAGCCTCGACCGTTCACTCAAGACCAAGGGCAGCCTGACCGGTGTTCGCAGCGTCCTCACCCGGGCCGAGCGTATCTCCAAGATGACCGCCGACAAGAAGTTCGACCCCAAGAAGGACAAGGCGCTGGGCATCGCCAAGACCCGCGTCGGCAAGGTCGGCTGATCGATCCGATTTGAAGGCGTGATTGTTCGCCGCGGCGGGTGACTCACCCTGCCGGGGCGATACCGTTGACATCCAACGGAGGCTCCATGGATATCGACCGGCTTATCGCCGACCGCGCCAAGCGCATCGACGCGTCCGGAATCCGCCGCGTCTTCGACCTGGGCGCACGCCTCAAAGACCCGATCAACCTCTCGATCGGCCAGCCGGATTTCCCGGTGCCCGAGCCGATCAAGCAGGCCGCGATCGCCGCCATCCAGAACAACCAGAACGGCTACACCCAGACGCAGGGCATCCTGTCGCTGCGTGAGCGGATCGTCCAGCACCTGCGCGACGACGTCGGCTGGGACATCGACCCCCGTCCGCTCTCGGTCGCCGACGCCTCCAAACCCGGCGTGATGGTCGCCTCGGGCACCTCCGGCGCGCTCATGCTCGCCTTCCAGGTGCTGCTCAACCCCGGCGACGAAGCGATCATGGCGGACCCGTTCTTCGTCATGTACCCGCACATCTGCACGATGGTCGGCGCGACGCCGGTCCTGTGCGACACCTATCCCGACTTCCGCCTCACCGCCGCGAGGGTCGAGAAGCTCATCACCCCGCGCACCAAGCTCGTCCTGCTCAACAGCCCGAGCAACCCCGCGGGCGTCGTCGCGAGCAACCGCGACTGCCAGGAGCTGCTCGAACTCTGCCGCGCGAAGAACGTCCTGCTTATCTCCGACGAGATCTACGACACGTTCACCTACACCGACGCGCGCGAGCCCTCGCCCCTCTCCTCGGCCGCCGCGCCTCGCTGCCCCAGCCCCGCCCGCTTCCCCGGCGCGGACAAGGACGTGCTGCTGATCCGCGGCTTCGGGAAGACCTACGGCGTCACCGGCTGGCGGCTCGGATACGCCGCGGGCCCGCGACGGCTCATCGAAGAGATCAGCAAGCTCCAGCAGTACACCTTCGTCTGCGCGCCCTCCGCGCTGCAGCACGGCGCGACCGCCTGCTTCGACGTGGACATGGCCCCTCAGATCGCCGACTACCAGCAACGGCGCGACATGGTCGTCTCGCGGCTGTCAAAGGTCACCGAGGTCACCACGCCCGGCGGCGCGTTCTACGCGTTCGTCAAGGTGCCCGAGCGGCTCGGCCTCACCGCGAGCCAGTTCATCGAGAAGTGTCTCGAGAAGAGCGTGCTGGTCATCCCCGGCAACGTCTTCTCGAAGCGCGACACGCACTTCCGCCTGTCTTACGCGACCGATGCACGCTCGCTCGAACGCGGGCTCTCAACGCTCGAAGAGCTGATGCGCTGACCCGCGGCGGGCGCATCCGCCCACGCGATCTCGAGCTCGACGCCCATCAGCCCCAGCAGCGAGCGGAGCTGCGTCTCCACCGCGCCCTGCGCCTGCGCCATGTACGCCGGGTCCTGCCCGTCGAACACCTTCGCCGCGTGTTCCTGCGCGCGGGCCATCAGCGAGGCCTGACGGTCCGCGTTCATCGGGATGATGTCCACCAGCCCGAGGATGCGCCCCGCCTGGATGTCGTACGGCGTCATGCTCACTAAGCCCATATCACTCCGCAGCGCGGGCAGCGTCAGCCGCACCCGCCGCATCGGCGCAAGGCCCAGCCGCTCGCGTCGCTCATCGCCCGGCGAAGCGACCTCCTGCACGTGCTCCGCGCCGATCGCCGCAAGATCGACGTAGTACTGGCGACGGAACTGGAAGATGATCGCGACCCGCGCCGGCGAGAGCAGCAGCGGCGGCAGCCACCCGTCGGCGATGCCGCTGGTCGCCGTCGCGATCTCCTTCGCGCACACCTCCAGCCCCACCAGCCGCCCCACCGACCGCACGCGCTCGGTGATGTGCTGCGTCGCCACGCGATCAACCGTCTTGATCTTCCCGCGCCGGAACGCGCCGAGCTTTACCGCCGCGAACACGCCGATCCCTCCGCCGATCACGATCAACACAAGCGCCATCGTCAGGTCCATCGCCGGCTCCTTGTCCAAACCCACCGCGCACCCTCCTCAGGGCTACGCCAGCGTTGTTGGGATGTTCACTGCGGCGATTTCGCGGAGACAGACCGTTGTTCGGTCACTCTTCGGGATGCGGGGGGCTCGCGGCCTCGCCCTCGGCCGCCCGCACCACCGACTCGCTCACCATGTCGTAGCACGTTGCCAAAAGGCCCACCAGCGGGAACTTCGCGCCCGGCTGGCCCTGCCACGGGCTCGGGCCCAGCCGCCGCAGGAGCGGGTGCGTGATCGCCGGCGGCTGCACCGGCACCTCCAGCGACGCCAGCGCCTCCTCGCCGCGCGGGCCGGTCGTCCAGAACTGCTGCACCGATTCCTCCAGCGGTCGGTTCCACGGCGAATCGGGCTCCGCGACGCCCGGCACGTGCTGCACGTACACGGGCACGCCCGCGCCGCCCGTCCGCACCGCGCCCGCGATCGCGCGCTGCTGCCGCAGCCGCTCGAGCAAGTCCTGCTCCGGCAGGCCACGGAGCGCGAAGATCAGCAGCGGCTCGCGCGACAAGCGCTCACCGAAGAGGAACATCGTGCAGCAGACGTGCTTGCACCACGGCGTCGCGGTGTTCCCCTCCTCGCCGCGGAACACCGCGCACGTGCACGACATCGCGACGTCGGGCGCCTCCGCCGGGAACAGCCGCAGCCCGAGCGGCGCGAAGAGGTCCTCGATGTTGCTGGGCATCTCGCCCGTCGCGATGGACGCGCCGTAACGCGCCTGCGTCGCCATCGAGCCGAGCACCTGCTCCCACTGCTCGTGCGTGAACATCGGCAGCCGGATCTCGACTCGGTACGCTCCGGGCATGCGCCCCTGCACGCGCGAGCTGATGATCCCCGGCCGTACCTCGAGTGATCGCGTCTGCCCGAGCCGCGCGTAGTCGAGCCCCTCGGCGAGCTGCGCGCCCGGCGCGTTGTTCTCCGCGAGGCGCATCCACCGCGCCGACGCCCATCCCCACGTGCCGCTGATGCCGCTGGCGATCGCGGCGTCCGGCCCGGGCGCGACCTTGGCC
>JAEYNG010000085.1 GCA_023412695.1 Planctomycetota bacterium
CTGGTCCGGCATACGTATCTACCGCCTCCCCCCCCCTCGGTCCCCCCCGCACTACCCCCCCACTTTTACGTTCCCGGAAAACAAGAGTTCCAGCGCCCGCGGATAGGCCCGCTTCTCGGCCTCGAACACCCGCGCCGCGAGGCTCTGAATGGTGTCGCCCGGAAGGACAGCGCACCGCTCCTGCAGGATGATCGGGCCGCGGTCATATTCGGCGTCGCACAGGTGGACCGTGCACCCCGACTCGCGGTCGCCCGCTTCGAGCACCGCCTTGTGCACGCGGTCGCCGTACATCCCCGCGCCGCCGAACCTGGGCAGCAGCGCTGGGTGGATGTTCACCACGCGATGTTCAAACCCCGCTGGGATCGCGATGCGCCGGAGATACCCGGCAAGCACGACCCAATCAACGCGGTACTCGCGAAGCAATGCCGCGAGTCGGTCTACCGGGATGTCACCCGGCTCGATCACCGTCGGAATGTCACGTCCGCGGCCGATCTCTGCACCGGGGCATTCGCGCGACGCGATGACCAGCACGATCTCCGCACGCAGCTTCCCCCGCTCAATGTGCTCGAACAGATTCGCGAGCGTGCGGCCTGAGCCCGAGAGCATGACCGCGACCCGCGGCGGTGGGGCCGGCTTCTGACTGTTCGTGATATCCCTCTCAGCAGCCATGTGTCGGCCGTCGCGTTCGAGGCTCAGAGCACCGCCTTGAGCGCAGCGTTTCTGTCCGGCACGATCTTGAGCACCTTGTGCAGGTGCGTGAGCTGGAGCAGTTGCATCAGCTCGGGCCGGACGTTGTGGATGACCAGCGCCCCCTTGCCGTCCTTGGCCTTCTTGTGAACGGAGACAAGCATCCCGATCCCCATCGACGCGAGGAGCTGGACCTCCGTGAGATCAAGGACGATGCGCCACCCGCGGGAGGGCGCAAGCCCGTCGAGCTCCTTCTCAAGGATCTGGGCTTCACGCGCGCCGACCTTCTCGCACCGCACGGTGCCGATCAGCAGGCTGGAGTGGTCGCCGACAGCAAGGAACGAGGATTCGGACATGATCGCCATGGTAGCGAACGCGGCGTCACGACGGGCTGCCTGCTCACACGCTTGGCTGATGAATCGTCGGCGCCGCCTTGAACGGCACGGGCCGGCCATCCGGGCCGACACTGACGAGGGTGATGTCCGCGGCCGTCACCGGGACGATCTCGCCCGTCTCGAACCGCTCGGCCTCGACCTCCACGCGGACGGTCACGCTGCTGGTGCCCTCGCGGGTAGTCGTGGCGAAGAACGACACGACATCGCCGAGGTGCACGGGCTTCTTGAACTCGACCCGGTCCATGGCCACGGTGACCCAGCGGTGCATGCCGTGCCGACGGGCCTCGACGAACCCCGCCTGGTCGATGTAGCTCAGGATGACGCCGCCGAAGATTGTGCCGAAGGGGTTGGTGTCCTTGGGCATGGTCACGACGCGAAGGGCCGGGCAGCGGCCCGCGTTCGATCCAGGCTGGCAAGCGGGGGTGGTCATGCCGGAGCGTATCCGCCCGGGCGCAGCCGACACGTGTACCGTTGTGCATGCCCGTCCCCCAGCCTCCCTTTGTTCCCACGGCCGCCGGCAGCCCGGGTGCGCAGACTGCCCCGCCGCCGATCCCCGCCGCGAGCCGCGCCAGGCCCCAGCTCGAGCAGTTTGTCCAGATGTCGAACTGCGAGCTGCTCGCTCACTATCGTCGCGGCGTCGAGAACTTCGACCGTCGGATGTTCGACCTGAGCCAGGACCAGCTCGACACGGCGTTCCTGCCCGAAGCGGGCGTCGGGCGCTGGCCCGTGCGCGTCTTGCTGGGGCACCTTGCCGACGCGGAGCTGGCGTTCGTGCACCGCATACGGCGGACGGCAGCGGAAGATCGCCCGCTCCATTCCGCGTGGGACGAGGAAGCGTTCATCGATTCCGGCCTGTATGGGGCACAGGCCGAGAACGGCAAGCACACCGGCCCGCATCACCCGATCGCCGGCTACGTCGCCGTCATCCATACGCTGCGGCGCTGGCACGCCGACTGGCTCGAAACGCTGACGCCCAAGCAATGGGAACGCCAATCGCTCCACCCGGTCCGCGGCGAGCAGACGTTGCGCGTCATCTGCAACTACGCGACATGGCACCTGGAGCATCACGCGTGGTTCCTCCGGGCCAAGCTTGACCGCATGCTCCCGGCCGCGCATGTCGCACCGCACGCGCACTGATCAAGGGCCACCCCTGCGATGCACCCCATATTCGATCAGCGCCGCTACCTCATCCCCTTCCGGTCGTCGCTGTTGCCGCAGATTTTTACCGACGTGCTGGTGATCGGGAGCGGCGTGGCCGGCCTGCGTGCGGCGATCGCGGCGGCGGAGCAGGGGCGAGAGGTCATCCTCGTTACCAAAACCGCCGACGCGGGTGAAGACTCGAACACCGCGTGGGCACAGGGCGGGATTGCGGCGGTGATCGACGCGGCGGACTCCGCCGAATCCCACGTCGAGGACACGCTCGCCGCGGGCGCAGGGCTGTGCGACGAGAGCGCGGTGCGGCAGATCGTCGAGCACGGACCGACACGCATTCGCGAGCTTATCCGCTGGGGGATGAAGTTTGATCTGAAAGCCGGCGCACTCGCGCTCGGGCAGGAGGGCGCACACTCGCGGCCGCGAATCCTGCACGCCGACGGCGACGCGACGGGGCGCGAGCTGGCCCGCTGCCTGCTCGCCAAGGCGCGGTCGATGGCCGGCATCCGCGTCTTCACCAACTGTTTCGCGCTCGACCTCATTGCCCCCTCGCCCGACGCCGGCTCACCGGTCATGGGCGCGATCACGCACCACCCGCGCTACGGCTTGCAGGTGATCTGGGCGAAGGCGACGATCCTTGCAGCGGGCGGCGCGGGGATGATCTTCCGCGAGACGACCAACCCGCGGACCGCCACCGCCGACGGCCTCGCGATGGCGTACCGCGCGGGAGCGATGGTCTCGGACCTCGCGTTCGTGCAGTTCCACCCGACGACGCTCTACCTCGCGGGCCGGCCACGATCGCTCATCACCGAGGCCGTCCGGGGCGAGGGCGCGTACCTGCTCGATCAATCGGGCCACCGGTTCATGCCCGATGTGCACCCGATGGCCGAGCTGGCGCCGCGCGACGTCGTCAGCCTCGCGATCGTGCAGCGTCTCGCGACACACGGCGGCACGCACGTGTTCCTCGATGTGCGACACCTGACCGACTTCCGCGAGCGCTTCCCGGGGATCACCACGCTGCTCGCCTCGGTCGATCTCGACCCCGCGAAGGACCTGATCCCGGTGAACCCCGCCGCGCATTACACGATCGGCGGCGTCGTGACAGACCTGCACGGCCGCACGAGCGTGCCGGGCCTGTACGCGGTCGGCGAGGTCACATGCTCCGGCTTGCACGGGGCAAACCGGTTGGCGAGCAACTCGCTGCTCGAGGGGCTCGTGATGGGCGAGATCGCAGGGCGCGAAGCGGCGCAGGGCGCGGCGATGCGCGACCCCGCGGCGCGCCACGATGCCAGCACCGCATTCAACGGCTCGGGATGGCGGTCCGGCCCACCGCCCGCGCCGGTGCCGATCATCAGCGACATCCGGCCGTCGGACCAGGCCGAGCTCGACCTCTCGGACGTGCTGTCGTCGCTGCGGTCGGCGATGTGGCGCAACGCGGGGATCGAGCGGTCCGGGCCGCGGCTGGCGGACGTCAGCGACATGATCGACTTCTGGGCCCGCTACACGCTTGACAAGATCTTCGACGCGCCCGGTGGCTGGCAGACGCAGAACATGCTGCTCGTGGCCGCGCTGATGGCCCGCTCGGCGCACTGGCGCGACGAGTCGCGCGGGTGCCACTGGCGAACCGACCACCCCACTC
>JAEYNG010000096.1 GCA_023412695.1 Planctomycetota bacterium
GCCTAAACCCTGACAGGGTCTGTATTTCCGTACTTATCCACAACAAAATGCACCTGCAAAGCTCCAAACATTGACAACTGTTTGGGGCTTGGTAAACTCATCCCGTCGAGCCCGCGACCTGTGCCGCCCTCGACCCGGTGTTTGCCCCTTCATGGAAGTGGGGGCCCCGGACATGCACGGGGACCCGGTGCGCCTGGACCCGCCCCCGCAAGGGCAACGCGGAACAGCCAGCCACGCCCGGCAGCAGAAAGGAGGGCCTTATGGCCCGCGCGTCATCGTCCAATTCCAGCGCCGTCGAAGTAGAGTCCAAGCCCGAGAAGACCTCCTAGTCGTCCGCGGGCGCCGTCGCCACGCCCCCCGCCATCTCCAAGGAGAAGGCCAAGGCGCTCGACGTTGCCGTCGGTCAGATCGAGAAGACCTTCGGCAAGGGCTCGATTATGAAGCTCGACGAGCACGCCTACATCAACATCCCGGGCATCTCGACCGGCGCGATCTCGCTCGACCTCGCGCTCGGCGGCAAGGGCATCCCCCGCGGCCGCATCGTCGAGATCTTCGGCCCGGAATCCTCGGGTAAGACCACCCTCGCCCTCACCGTCGCCGCGCAGGCGCAGAAGGCCGGCGGCGTCGCGGCGTTCATCGACGCCGAGCACGCGCTCGACCCGACCTGGGCCCGCCGCCTCGGCGTGAACATCGACGACATGCTGGTCTCCCAGCCGGACACCGGCGAGCAGGCCCTCGAGATCTGCGAGCTGCTCGTCCGCTCCAACGCCGTCGATGTGATCGTCGTTGACTCGGTCGCCGCGCTCATCCCGCGTGCCGAGATCGAGGGCTAGATGGGCGACACGGTCGTCGGCCTGCAGGCCCGACTGATGTCGCAGGCGATGCGGAAGCTCACCGGCGTCATCGCCCGGAGCAACTGCACCGTCATCTTCATCAACCAGCTCCGCGAGAAGATCGGCGTCATGTTCGGCTCGCCCGAGACCACGCCCGGCGGCCGCGCCCTGAAGTTCTACGCCTCGGTGCGCATCGATATCCGCCGCATCAGCTCCATCAAGGAGGCCGACGTGGCGGTGGGCAACCGTGTCCGCGCCCGTGTCGTGAAGAACAAGGTCGCCCCGCCGTTCCGCGAGTCCGAGTTCGACATCATGTTCAACGAGGGCATCTCGACCTCCGGCGACCTGCTCGACATGGCGGTCGAGGCCAAGGTCATCGACAAGAGCGGCGCGTGGTTCAACTACGGCGACGTCCGGGTCGGTCAGGGCCGCGAGAACGCCAAGCGGTTCCTGAAGGAGAACCCCGAGCTCTTCGAAGAGATCCGCCGCGGCGTGCTGGCCGCCCGGGCCGCCAACCCGCTGCAGGCGGTGCCCGATGCGGGCGATGAGGACGAGGGCGACCCTGGCGAAGAGTAATCCTCCCGTCGTCCTCCAAGGCTCTGCCCGGAAACCCTTGCGATAACCCTCCCCGGTCGCGCTCACGCGGCCGGGGGTTCTGTTTTTGCAGTATGCCCACGGTTCAGTACACTGCGACATCACCCGACACATGGAGGCCGCATATGGGAACGTGGGGATTCGGCAGCTTCGAGAACGACACCGCGCTCGATTGGATCGGCGAGTTCGGCGACAACCCGAGCGTGAATGAACTGATCGCCGCGATGACAGGTGTGCTGGGGGAGCAAGTGACTCCATCGAAAATGGCCATGATGGAGTACCTCGATGACGAGGACGCGTGCCCCATTGCAGTCGCCGCTGCGGAGGTCGTCGCGGCGATGCGTGGCCGACCCCATCCGGAGTTTTCGGAAGAGCTCAAGCCGTGGGTCGAAGCGAACAAATCTGCCGCGACGGCACAAATGACCGAGACAGCACTACGGGCGATTCAGGCCGCTCGCACGAACGAGATTTTCCTCAGTTGCTTCTGTGATGACGAAGACGTCAGCCAATGGCAGTCCGAACTCGACGAGCTGGTAGGTCGACTCAAGCAACCGGCGAACTAACTTGGTCCAGAAATTCTGCTACCGCTCCGGCACAGACCGGGATGAACCGGTCCTCCGTCCACAGGTTGTTGTGTGCAGCGCCCTCGACGAGGACGAACCGGCCTCGTCCATCCAGCACCGCGGCAGCGATGTCCCGTCCTTCGATTGGCGGGCAAACTTCATCCTCAGACCCGTGAATCACCAATAGCGGGACACGCAACCTCGCCGCGTGCTGCACGCGGTCAAACCCGCCCGCACCACGCCCGCGACGCACCCAGCTCAGCCCATACCCCAGCCGCACGCCGAGCAACGCCATTGCGATCGGGAGGTTCCACCGCCACGGCAGGCCACGGAGCCGCATCACGCGCTCTGCCGGCGCCCGCGGCACCCGGTATGGGGCTTCCGCGATCACCGCCGCGATCCGTGACTCCGCGCCGTTTGCCGCCGCGACGGCGATCGACACCCCCGCGCCGAGCGAGGAGCCGTACAGAACCACCGGCGCATCGCCGTCAACGCGTTCGAGCAACCGCTGGAGGTCATCGACCTCGCGCGTCCCAAGCGTGCACGAGCCCTGTGCATCGCCGTGGCCCGGCAGGTCCCACATCACAACGCGGCGGCAGTGCATGAGTAGCGCCGGCAAGCGAGCCAGCGCGATCACCCGCGAGTCTCCCCAGCCGTGCGTCACCAACGCCACCGGCCCGTCCGGGTTGCGCCCGGCGATGTCCCACACGGGCAGCTCGAGCCCGCGCGAGGTGAACGTCCAACTGGAGAACTCAACCGGCAGCCCGTCGGGCATGCGCACCTCGGCCGGATCGCCCGGCACATTCCGTGCGACCGCCCATGCATACGTCCGCCGGGGCGGGTGCGTCAGTGTCCACGCAGTGAACGCGACGATAGCCAGAGCGAACACCGCTCCACCCGCCGCGAGCAAGACCAGCAGCCCGATCACGTTCATTGTGTGTACCGCAGCTCCGATCGCGGGCGTGCCGCGAGGACTCATCCGCCCGTGAACAGCGCCCGCAGGTCGTTGAACGTGACTACGAGGAAGAGCGAGACCAGCAGCAGCAGGCTCGCGAGCGTCGCGACGTTCTGGATCAGCGGCGACACCGGCCTCCCGGTCACCTGTTCATACGCCAGGAAGATCATGTGCCCGCCGTCGGTGATCGGGATCGGCAGGAAGTTGATCACCGCGAGGTTCACGCTGATCAACGCCATGAAGAACAGCAGCCAGATGAAGCCGCGACCGGCGAGCAGCGTTCCCACGTGCGCAATGCCGACAGGCCCCTTCAGGTGCGTGACCTTCACCGTGCCTTGGAACAGCCGGGCGAACGTCAGGTAGGTCGTAAGCATGACGCTCCGCGTCTCGTGGAGCCCCATGCCGATCGCGTTGATCGGCCCCGACGCCTTGAGCAGCGTCGTCTCCGGGTCAAACGGGATCTCTTCCAGCGGGTTCTTCCACGTCAGTTGTGCCAGGTCCGCGGCTTCAGATTCCGGTAGCTGCCATGTGA
>JAEYNG010000125.1 GCA_023412695.1 Planctomycetota bacterium
GTCGTACACGGTGCTCGGCACGATGCGGCCCACGATCGTGTAAATCGCCTGCTTCTCGACGTCGTTGACGTACTGCTGGAGCTGCAGCTCCTTCTCGTTCCACGCCTTTGACGCCTCGCGGATCTTCTTCGACGTCTCGAACACTTCCAGTCGCAGCTTCAGGGCTTCCTTCCGCGACGCAAGCGCCTGGCGGAGCCGCTGGTCCTCATCGGCGTCACCGAGCGAGGTCGTCGTGCGGTCGAACTCCGCCATCACAGTCTTGATCTCTTCCTCGTTCTCCACCTTCTGCATCGCGTTGTTGAACATCGTGCGCAGCGTCTCGAGGTCCTTGATCGCCTTGAGCTTCGGTGTCTCCGGCGTCGCCGGCTGCGCGGGCGTCGTGTTCGTGGCGGTCTGCTGCGTCGGCGTGCCATCGGGCGTCGTTGCGCCGGGGGTCGGCGGCGTTGCGGTCGGGGCGGTCGTCTGGTCGGTGTTCGAGGGAGTAGTCGTTGGGGCCGTCTCGGGAGTCGCCGCGGCCTTGGCGGCCTCCGTCCGGCCGGTGTCCGCCGGGGCTTTGGTCGCCGCGTGGGCAGCGGTCTCTTCCGGCGTCGCACGGCGGAGCTGGTCGCTCTTCACATACCCGCGGGCCTGCGCCGGGGCCGGCACGAGGTAGCCCTCGACCGCGCCGTCGGTGCCCTTGACCGTCTCGAGCACCGTGAACGTGGTCCCGGCGGGCAGGTCGCTGTCGAGCAGGAACTGCCACGGCCGTGTGCCCTGGACGTTCGCCGCCATCAGCCGCGACGGACGCGAGAGCGCGATCGTCTTCCCGCCCGCCTCCGGCGTGACCTCCGCCGCCTTAACGTAAGCCTTCATACCGGGGAGATACTCGACCCGCATCCAGCCCGGGCCCTCGCCATCGACGCGCAAAACCTGCCCCTGCTTCAGGATCGCCACGGCGTAGAAGATCCCGCCGTCAGCGCACTTCATCGGGACATTGTCCTTCGTCACCGTCGCGTAGTACGCGTCCACGGACTTGATCTGCTGCGCGGACGCGGTCTGGATCGGCGCTAACGCGCCCGCGGCCATCACGATCGGCGCAACGCCGTACGCGGCGGCCCGGATCGCGATCGCGGCCAAACGGTTGAGCGACGGACGAGCGGTCATCATCTCAAACTCCTCGGTGATGGGAGCCAGTTTCATTCCACACACGCAGCCGGGCCGGCCGGGACAAGCCCCGATCTCGTGCCCTCGCTGCGCCCTCTATCGGTCAATCGGCGTATCGGGCGGGGTATAGTACCGCCCCGCGGAGCGAGCGCCGCGCAAACTGCGCGTCGCTCGTGCCCGCGGCGACCACGAACACACCGCTCAGGGGGGCGGGGCCGGCGGTCGGCAACACACCGTGACGCGTGCGGCAAGAGCTTGCAGACCAACAACTTGCCGCTCAACCGCGGCCGGCGACAACCAAGGGCCATTGCGTGTCGAGAACATTCCTGTCTGAATCCCTTCGGGTTTCGACTCTTCGCTCCCGTACCACCGTCGCCACGGCGGCCGTCCTCGTCGCGATGGCGGGCTGCGCCTCACCCCTGCGCGACCAGCCCGACCGTGAGCTCCGCCGCTATGTTCGGGAATCCACTGAGCGGGAGCTCGCCGAGGCCCGCACTTGGCCCGAGCCGCGTCCGCTCGAGCGCGAGAGCCGAGTCCCCGCGCTCGACATCGACCCGCGCATCATGTCCGAGCTCGCCGCGATGGCCGGTCCAACGTCCTACCCGGACAAGGACCCCCGTTCCGGGCCCGTGATGTTCAACAGCGACGTGCCCGTCGTCACGATCGGTCTCCAGCGCGCCGTCCGCACGTCCGTGGAGCACAACCTGAACGTGCAGTTCGCGCGGATCGCCCCGGCCATCAGCCAGGCCCAGCTCGCCGCCGCCGACGCGGCGTTCGACTGGGTCCTCTTCGGCAACACCCAGTGGTCCTCGTCCGACCAGCCGCGCAGCAGCCCGTCGATCGGCGGATCGACCGTCGGCGTCGCCGCGGACCAGCGTCAGGTGCTGGACGCCACCGTCGGCGTCCGCAAGAACCTGATCTCCGGCGGGCAGTTCACCGCGCAGACGCAGTTCACGTACACCGACGTCGAGACCGACAACCTCTTCAACCGGCCCGACCCCGCGCGCGAGGCCAACGTCGTCGTCCAGCTCGACCAGCCATTGCTCCGCAACTTCGGCTCCGACGTCGCGCTCGCGCAGGTGCGCCTTGCCGAGAACGCCGACCGCGACGAGATCCAGAACCTCCGCGCCGAGCTGATTACCAACGTCGTCGAGACCGAGGCCGCGTACTGGACCCTCGTCCGCGCCCGCAACGACGTGCTCATCCTCCAGCGGCTGCTCGAGCGCGGCGAGGACGTGCTCGACAAGCTCAGCGCCCGCAAGGAGTTCGACGCTAAGCCGGCGCAGATCGCCGACGCGTCGTCGGCCGTCGAGTCCCGGCGCGCCCAGCTGATGCAGGCCCAGAAGGTCCTGCACGACGCGAGCGAGCGCCTCAAGCTCCTGATGAACGACCCGGAGCTGACCGTCGGCTCCGAGGTGCTCATCCTCCCTGCCGACGAGCCGATCGACCAGCCGGTCGAGATCAGCCTCGTTGACTCGATCAACACCGCCGTCGCAAACCGCCCGGAGGTGCAGCGGGCGATCCTCTCGCTCGACAACACCGCCATCCGGCTCGGCGTCGCCGACAACGCGCGCCTGCCGCTGTTGAACCTCCGCGCCCTGACACGCCTCAACGGCTTGGGCGACTCCGGCGACTCGGCGTACGACACGCTGGAGGAGGGTCGGTTCATCGACTATCAGGTCGGCGTCAACTTCGAGCAGCCCATCGGCAACCGCGCCGCGGAGTCCAACTACACGATCCGCCGGCTCGAGCGCCAGCAGGCCGCGATCGCCTACCGCAACACCGTCCAGAACATCGTGTCCGAAGTCAAGGCCGCGATCCGCGACGTGCAGCTCAACTACGTGCTCATCGAACAGTTCAGGGCCCAGCGCATCGCCGCGGCCGAGAATGTCCGCACGCTCCAGGTTGAGGAGGAAACCCTCGGGCGTCTGACCCCCGAGTTCCTCGACCTCAAGCTCCGCCGCCAGCAGGCCCTCGCGGCGTCCGAGCAGTCCGAGTTCGCGGCCCTTACCGACTACAACACCTCCCTCGCCCGTCTGCACGGCGCGATCGGCAACGTGCTCGAGCGCAACCGCATTCGCTTCGACGCGCCGAATGTCACGCCCGAGTCGCGGCCGAGCGACCTCTTCCCCGACTACCAGCCGCCGCGCGACCGCTGATCACCAGGCCTGCAACACCAACGTGAAAACGCCCCACGCTTTGAGCGCGGGGCGTTGTTCGTTGTGTGATGAAGCAGTAGGGGGGGGCAAAAGCACTGCTGCTGCGGCATGGCGTTGCAATGCGCTCAGCCTAGCGACGCGCACACGGCCGACACGCCGTCGAACATCTCCGCCGCGGCGTACATGACCGCCTCCGTCTCCGCGTCGTTGTACGCCTGCGCGCCCATTGCGCCGCGGAAGGCCTGCCACTTGGCCCGCTGCTGCTCGCCGTACGGGTCGAGGTACGTATCCGCCACGCCCGGCTGCAAGCCAAGGCCCCGCCGCAGCGCCATCGCGATGAAGCGATTCCCGTTCTTGCTGCCCTCCAGCACATAGTGGTACCCCAGCAGCGTCACCGGGTTCGACCGTGCGGCGCGACGGATCCGCTCGCACACCGCGATCGTCGCGTCGCTCGGGCGTGCCTGCACGGGGTCATGGCCCAGCGCGCGCAGATCGCTCGCCAGGCGAGGCGCGCCGTGCTGTTCCTCGGTCACGATCCGCAGCCGTGGCTCGACCGACACGTGCGCCACGATCTCGGACTCAAGCGCGGCGTGCACGTGCATCATCTGCGCAAGCCACGACGCATATTGCTCGCGCGTCGCCGTGCCACGCACCAGGGCCTGCTGCAGCGGCTGCTGCTCCGCGCGGCGGTGGTGCTCCGCTGTGCGGTCCTTCAACAGGTCCATGATCCCCGCCGTTGTCGTCGTCGCTGTGCTCATGCAGTTCCCCTTGGTTTCCACAGATTTGTCCGCGAAACGCCGCCTCACTCGGCGATCGCCCGCCACCACACGATCACGGCGGGCACGATCAGCCACGCCAGCCCCTTGATCAGGAAAAACATGAATGTCAGCAGCGTCAGCCGCTTCCACCACGGGATCGGGCACTTCGCCGCCGCGCTCTCGGGCACGGCCTGCACCGCCCCTGCAACCACTTCCGCGCTCCGATGCTTGCTCGTCATGCTCATGCTCCAAACCATGCAGAAAGGAACGAGAAGATGTCCGGCACCTCGTTCACGCCGTTGTTGTCAAAGTCGCCGCGCCCCGCGAACCAGTCCGAGAGAAACGCGAAGATGTCCGGCACCGTGACGCCGCCGGAGCAGTCCCAGTCCGCCGGCGCGCCCCCGCATACCCGCAGCGTCAGGCT
>JAEYNG010000206.1 GCA_023412695.1 Planctomycetota bacterium
GCTCCCGCCAGACCGCGACGAGCGACGCCAAGCCGCCATCCGAAATCACCAGTGCATCTATTCCCTGCTTCGCCATGCCTTATGGATCGACCGTCGAAGTCGGCCGGCTGCAAATGCGTCGCAAGTAACCCTGCTCCCCTTCAAACTCCCTGGAAAGTCGAGCAATGCCGCACGGCGTCACAGTAATGCTGGCGCCATGGCAGGTAACTGTTTGCGGTACAACAGCGAAGACGTCAAGCCGGGGCGAATCGGGATCGCCCCCAGATCTCAGAACTTTCCCGGAACCTGGACCCATGATGCGGCCTCCAACATAGTGTCGCAAGCGTCCCTCTTTGCGACGCATTGAAAGGGATCCGGATGTTGAACATCCTCAAAGCCCCCCGCTGGTCGCCGTACATCGTCGGCACGGGCATCGGCATCCTGAGTTGGGCCACGTTCTACTTCATGAACAAGGCACTCGGCACCAGCACCTCCTTCGTTGGCGCATCCGGCGCGATGCTTTGCACCGTCGCCTGCGACCACGTCGAGCACAGCGCCTACATCCGCAAGGAGTACGGCGCAAAGGATGGCGGCTTCAAGCCCGTCTTCGACTGGCAGATGGCCCTCGTGCTCACGATGGCCGTCGGCGCTTTCCTCTCCGCCTGGCTCGGTCGCACGCTCAAAGCAGAGCGTGTCCCATCACTCTGGCTCGCCCGTTTCGGCCCGAGTGTCGCGAGGCGGTACCTCGCCGCCTTTGCGGGCGGTTTCATCCTCCTGTTCGGAGCCCGCATGGCCGGCGGCTGCACAAGCGGGCACGGTATCTCCGGCGGCCTCCAGCTTGCCGTCTCGAGCTGGACGTTCTTCGGCGCGATGTTCCTCTCCGGCGTCATCACCGCCATCGCCCTGTTCGGTCGCCACGACCGCAAGGAGTCGCCCGATGCTCAGTAACTTCTTCGCCGATCCACGCACGCTCCTCCTGGGCGCGATCACCGGCCTGGTCTTCGGCTTCCTGCTGCAGAAGGGCGCGGTCACGCGCTATAACGTGATCGTCAACCAGTTCCGCTTCAAGGACTTCACAGTCCTGAAGACCATGCTCACCGCGATAGTCGTCGGCGCGATCGGTATCTATGTTATGCACGGGCTCGGCCTGATCGAAGGCCTTCACGTCAAGGCCGCCACCCTCGCAATGAACGCCATCGGCGGCGCGATCTTCGGCGTCGGCATGACGCTCCTGGGGTACTGCCCCGGCACCGCGGTCGCCGCCGCCGGACAGGGCTCGCGCGACGCCCTCGTCGGTATCGCCGGCGGGCTTGTCGGCGCGTTCGCCTATGCCGAGGCCTACCCGTGGATCGCCAGGCACATCGAGCCGCTCGCCGCCTACGGCAAGCTCACCTTCCCCGAGATTTTGCACGTCTCCCCGTGGATGCTCATTGTCCCGCTCACGCTTCTCGCCTCGATGCTCTTCATCATCCTTGAGCGTCGCGAGCACGCCCCCGCGACAAACTGACCCTTCCCGAAAGGCTTTCCATGTGCGGCTGCAAGAATGTTGGACCCGTTGATCGCATCGCCCGGCTCGTCGTGGGCATCATCCTCATCATTGTCGCCTTCGCCATGCTCGGCGCGGCCGAAGCAGCCCCCGCAGGCATCATCGCCGCCGTCGCCGCCTCGGTGCTCATGCTGACCGCCGCGATCGGGTTCTGCCCCGCCTATCTCCCGCTCAAGCTCTCCACCTGCCGCGTCAAGCCGTGACTCACGCCGCGGCCTCGGCCCGGATCGCCCGCAGGATCGCGTTGCGCACCCCCGCGGGCATCGCGCCGCCCGCCAGGCCGGCGCACGCGTTCTGCGCGAGGTCGAGCTCCGCGAACACCGCGCGGCAGCGCTCGCACACGACCTCGTGCCCGATCGGGAATCCACGGCCCCGGTCCATCGCGTCGAGCTTGGCCTTGAGCAGGTCAAGGCAGACGCGCTTGTCATACGCGGGCTCGGGCGCGGGCCGCTTCGGCACACGCTTCATCATCGCGCTCCGCAGCATCAGCCGCGCCCGGTGCACCCGGGTCTTGACCGTCTCGGGCTTGATGCCCATCGCGGCGGCGACCTCGTCGATTGGCAGCTCCAGCATCTCCTTCAGGACCAACGGCACGCGGAAGTGCTCCGGCAGCGAGACGATCGCTCGCTGCACCGCCTCGTTCGCCTCACGCGCGATAGAGGCTTTCACCGGCGCGGGCTCGCCGTCGCCGTCGGGTAGGTCAATCGCCGCTACGCCACGGTCACGCCAAGGCATCACCTGCGACATCGCCGGCATCCGCCGGTCGGTCCCGCCCTTACGCCGCATCCGCGCCTTGCACGACCTCGCGGCGATCGAGTACAACCACGTGCCCGGATCGGCGTCCCCACGGAACGTCGGCCACTTGCGGAACGCGTTCACAAACACGTCCTGAACCATGTCCTCGGCGTCCGCCCGGTGGCCGCACAGCCGAAGGGCGAGCGAATACAGCCGCGCCGCATACCGTTCAACCAGCAGCGGCACCGCGTCCGCAGCATCCATGCCGGCACGGAGATTGGGAACACCGGACGTTTGGCTGTGCCTGCGTTCACGCTTGCTCACGGCCGGAGTGTATCGTCGCGCTTGCTACGGTCGGCCCCGATCACCCGCTGTATGAACGCCGGGTCCGGCCGCAGCACCTCCCCCCCGCCGGGCCTGGTGAAGATCTCGATCTCGACGTTCGCGCAGACCCCCAGCAGGCGCCCGCCGGCAACGATCGTCGGCCCGCCGGAATCGCCGGGGATCAGCGGCGAATCCACGTGGAACGCGTGCGCCAGGCCGGGCGGCGCTTCGCGGACGCCGATTGGACCCCCCGTGATCTGTCCGGCCGCGAGGCGTGTCGCGTTGTACCCCACGCCCGCCGACAGCACGTGCTCACCGCCCCCGGCATCATCGAGCCCGCACCACTCGAGCGACTCGCACTCCACTCCCGGCGCGTGCACGACGGCGATGTCCGTCCGCCCCGTCGCCCACAGCCCCGACCACACCGTCCGACCCAGCCGCTCGACGAAGTTGCCGTCGCGATCGCGGATGACGATCACATACGGCTCCTCGGATATGCAGTGGGCCGCCGTCAGGAAATACCCGTCATCCGTCACCGGCACCGCCGACCCGAGCGAGGGCGCCACCGCCTCCCCGGCCCGCATCGGCTTGAGCGTGAGCTTCTTCTGACCGTCCGACTTCAGACCGACATAGTCCGCGCGGCCGACGATCACGGCCGTTCGGTTCATCAGCCACCCGGCCGCGGGTTCTTCGCCGATCTTCTTGTCGGTCCACCATGCCAGCGATCCCTCCCGCAACGGTGCGTGCTGCTCGAACGCCCGGGCGCGGACGTACGACTCGCACCCCCCTCCCGACACCATCGCGGTGAGCAAGGCCAACGCTATGAACCCCGCGACCCCGTCCCGCATCCTGATCGTGCTACGCATAGAGCAACTCCATTCGCCGTTGGCGATCACTAAGCGTATCAAACCGGATGCTCACCAAAATGCTGCTGGTCTTTCTCGGTGCGGGCGGAGGCGGGCTCGCCCGCTGGGGCGTTCACCTGGCATGCGTACGTCTGTTCGGGCAAGGTTTCCCGTTCGGGACCGTCGCCGTGAACATCCTCGGTTGCCTCGCGGTCGGCATCTTTACCGCCACACTGGTCAAGGACACCGCCGGCCAGGAAAACCTCCGGCTCGGACTCGTGGTCGGCTTCCTGGGCGGGTTCACGACATTCTCGGCGTTCGGGCGCGAGACGTTCCTGCTCTCCACAGACGGCCACACGGCCGCGGCGTTGGCGAATGTGCTGGTCAGTGTCGGCGTCGGGCTGCTGGCCGTCTGGCTCGGCATGCGGATCGGCCTCCGCTTGGTCCACGCCTAGTCACTGCCCCAGCGCCCGCAGCACCACCGTCGCGTACGCGCCCCGCGGCAGGTCGAACCGCACCTCAACCTTCAGGCGTTTGGAGGAACCAAGGTCATCCCGCTCCGCCGCCCCGATCTCGAACGATGTGGCCTCGACGAACAGCGGTCGCATGGCCTCGCCGAAGAAGGGGCGACGCAAGCCGGGGATCTTGAGATCGGCGAGGGCAAGCTTTTCGTCGCGGAGCGTTGATTCGAGGTCTTTCCCCCAAGGCATGCCTTCGACTTTCGTTTCCGGCGCTGCGAGGGGGAGGTGGAGCGTGCGAAGGTCATCGGTTGTCGCCGCGAACGCGGGAAAGAGCATCTCGCCGAACTCATCGTCGGCGGTGGCAAGCGCCGAGGCGGGGACACAGCGGCGGAGGAAGCGTCGGGCGGTCTCGTTCCAAAGGTGGGATTGATAAGCCTCGACGTAGAGCTGCTGCAGGAAATACGGGAGCGCGACAAACGCCTCGCGGTACCCGCGTTCGTCGATGGGCTCGGACCTCCGCGACGCCATGAACGCCAACCGCTCGATCGCCTTCTTCTCCGGACACCGGGGCAGCTCCCGCGCGAGCCGCTGCCAATCGCCCCAGCCGGAGGCGAGCGCACGGGTGAAGGTCCGCGT
>JAEYNG010000242.1 GCA_023412695.1 Planctomycetota bacterium
GACCCGATCGGGCCGCTCGCGTGCGTGTGCACGTCAGCGCCCGATCGGTACGCGCTCGACGACCTCGATGCCGTAGGCCTCGAGCCCCGGCCACTCGGTCTGGTGATTGGTCAGCAGCCGCAGCTTGCGTACGCCGAGGTCGCGCAGGATCTGACTCCCCACGCCGATCTCTCGCACCGACCGGGGCACGGCGTTGCCCGCGCGCAGACCGGGGTCATCGACATCCTCCGGCCTCGCGCTGCGCACCGCGCTGAGCCGCTGCGCGAGACTCGCGTCGGGCGCGTTCTGGTCGCCGGGGCGGAGGTACAGCAGCACGCCGCGGCCGGCCTTCTGGATCTCACGCATCGATGCGCGGAGCGTCTCGCCGGTCGCGCCCTCGGGCGAGGAGTCGAGGTCGAGGAAGACGTCGCCGAGCACGTCGCGCCGGTGCACACGCACGAGCGTCGGCTCGTCCGTGCCGCTCCCGGGCGCTCCGATGTCGCCGACGCACAGGGCGACGTGCGGGAGCGGATCGACGAGCGATTCAAACGCGAACAGCCGGAACTCTCCCTCGCGCGTGCGGAGCGTCGTGCCCGTGACCGGGTCGAGCCGCTTTACAAGCGACTCGCGCGCGAGGCGGTGCTCGATGATCTGCGCCACCGAGCACATCTTGAGGTTGTGCCGCGCCGCGAGCTTCTCGAGGTCGGGCACCCGGGCCATCTCCCCGTCGTCGCGCATGATCTCGATGATCGCCGCGGCCGGGTAGAGCCCCGCGAGCCGGCAGAGGTCCACCGATCCCTCGGTCTGCCCGGTGCGGACAAGCACGCCGCCATCGCGCGAGCGGAGCGGGTTGATGTGCCCGGGCCGGACGAAGTCGTCCGCACGGAACTTCGCGTCGATCGCCATGCGGATGCACCGGGCTCGCTCCCGCGCCGAGACACCGGTCGTGAAGCCGTGTCGCGGGTGGCCGTCGATCGAGACCGTGAACGCCGTGCCGCGGGCGGTGGTGTTGACCGGCGATTGCGGGGCCAGCTCGAGGCGGTCGCAGTCGGCCTCGGTCAGCGACAGGCAGAGGTACCCGCGGGCGACGGTGAGCATGAACGTGACCGCCTCGGGTGTCACGTGCTCGGCGGCAATGACCAGATCGCCCTCGTTCTCGCGCTTTTCATCATCGGTCAGGATGACCATCCGGCCCGCGCGGATCTCGTCGAGCACCTCGGGGATCGTCGCAAATGGCATCCGCGATGGTAGTAGCCTTGGGCCCGCATCGGGGTATTGTGGGTGCATGCCGAACCTCGTGCCGATCACCACGCTCGCTGCTGTGCATGACTTCCCGCTGCTGACGACGATCGCGGCGGGGTTCGCTGCGGCGTGGGTCCTCGGCCTGGTCACGCAGCGCATCGGGCTCTCCCCGATCGTCGGCTACCTGTTGGCGGGTGTGATCATCAGCCCGAACACGCCCGGGTTCGCCGGCGACATCAAGATCGCCCAGCAGCTGGCCGAGTTGGGGGTCATCCTGCTCATGTTCGGCGTCGGCCTGCACTTTCACCTCAAGGACCTGCTGGCGGTGAAGGGGATCGCCGTCCCCGGGGCGGTCGGCCAGAGCCTCGTCGCGACGGTCCTGGCGATGGCGGTGTTCTTCTACTTCGGGTGGCCGCTGCGCGCAGGGATGGTGCTCGGGATGGCGATGGCCGTCGCGAGCACGGTCGTGCTCCTGCGCGTGCTGATGGACAAGGACATGCTCAACTCCAGCCACGGCCACGCCGCGGTCGGCTGGCTGATCGTCGAGGACATCTTCACGGTTCTGGCGCTGGTGCTCGTGCCGATGCTGGCGCTCGACCAGCCCGGCGCGGCGGACGTCGCACAACCGTTGGCCGAGGCTGCCAGCGCTGCGACCGGCGAGATGCCCGCCACCGACAGTTCAGCCACGTCTGTCCCCGTTGCGATCGCCTGGGCTGTCGCCAAGCTGGTTGCACTCGTCGCGATTGTGCTGCTCGCGGGGTCCAGGATCGTGCCGTGGATCCTCAACCAGGTCGCCAAGCTCCGCTCGCAGGAGCTCTTCACCCTGACCGTGCTGGTGCTCTCGATTGCCATCGCCGTCGGCTCGGCTGTGCTGTTCGACGCGTCGGTCGCGCTTGGGGCGTTCCTCGCCGGGATGGTCGTGGCCCAGTCGCCGGTCAGCCATCAGGCCGCGGCGGACGCGCTCCCCATGCGGGACGCCTTCGCCGTGCTGTTCTTCGTATCGGTCGGGATGCTCTTTAACCCGATGTTCATCTTCGAGCAACCGATGCTCGTGGCCGCGGGGCTTGCGATCGTGCTTGTCGCCAAGCCCTTGGCCGCGCTGCTGATCGTGGCGATCCTCGGTTACCCGGCGCGGACCGCGCTGACCGTCGCGATCGGTCTGGCTCAGATCGGAGAGTTCTCATTCATCCTCGGGCAGGTCGCGTCGCACCACAAACTGCTCCCGGGCGAGGGCTTCGACGTGCTGGTCGCCACGGCGATGGTCTCCATCACGCTCAACCCCCTGCTCTTCCGCCAGCTCGATGCGGTCGAGCGTTTCCTCCAGCGGCGGCCAAGGCTGTGGCGGCTGCTGAACGGCCGGTCGGAGCGGCGTGCCAACGAGCTCAACGCCGCGGCCGTCCCCACGATTACCGCCGCGGAGAAACCGCTGGCGGTCATCGTCGGCCACGGCCCGGTCGGCCGTGTCGTCGACGCGTTGCTGCGCGACGCGGGCTTCCACACGGTGATCATCGAGATGAACCTCGACACCGTGGAGGCGCTGACACGCTCGGGGCACAGCGCGATCTACGGCGACGCGACACGGGCCGAGGTGCTCGACCAGGCGGGCATCCGACGCGCCGTGCACCTGATCGTCACGCTCCCGCACGCGGCGAGCCGCGCTCCGCTGGTCCGCCTTGCGCGGGACCTGAACCCCGACGTGCAGATCACCGTCCGCGCCCGCTACCTCGGCGAGCGGGAGGTGCTCGCGAGCGTCGGCGCGAACAACATCATTTATGAAGAGGGCGAGGCCGGGATTGCCCTCGCTCGGAGCGTCATGCAGCAGCGCGGCCTCGACACGCCCATGATCGAACGCATGCTCGCCGCGCTCCGCAAGATCTGGACGATTGAGTGACCCAAGTTCGTGCGGGCGCGGGTCTGCGCCCGCGTGACACCGTTGGAGACGACCACCCATGGACCGACTGCTGTTCCTGCTGAGCTTCCAGGACGCCGCTCCGAGCACACCAACGCCGGACACCGGGACACGCGCGAGGCGCTTCGGTGTTGACGAGCGATTCCTCACCGACGCCGAGTGGTTCGCGGCCACGGCGCGCTCCTACGCCGTCGAGTGGGGGCTGAAGGTCCTCGGCGCGCTGATCGTGCTCGTCATCACCTGGATCATCGCGGCGTGGATCCGGAGCGTGATCATCCGGTCCCTCTCGCGACCGCGTGTCGATCAGACCTTTGGGCGCTTCGCGGGCAACCTTGCCCGGTGGATGGTTATCGCGATGGGCCTCATCGCCTGCCTCGGGGTGTTCGGCGTGAACACCACCAGCCTCGCGGCGATGGTCGGCGCGGCGGGCCTTGCCATCGGCCTCGCGCTGCAGGGAAGCCTGTCCAATCTCGCGGCGGGCATCATGCTGCTCGTGCTCCGGCCGTTCAAGGTCGGTGATTTGATCCAGGTCTCGAGCGTGCTCGGGACGGTCTACGAGATCGAGCTGTTCACACTCAAAATCAATGCACCGGACGGGCGGCGGATCATCATCCCCAATAGCCAGGTTTTCAGCTCGGTGATCGAGAACTTCACGCATAACGGGCGTCGGCGCGTCGATGTCGCCGTCGGCACCGATTACGCTGCGGATATTTCCCAGACCCGCACGGCCCTGGCCCGCGCGATCGGCAGCGTTCCCAATGTCCTTACCGATCCCGCGAGCGAGGTCGCGCTGAATGAGCTTGGCGGATCGAGCGTCAACTGGCGGGTGAGCGCATGGTGCGTGCCCGAGAACTTTGGTTCGGTGAAGCAGGCCGCGATCGAGGCGATCAAGCGCGAGCTGGAGAACGCGGGCATCAATATCCCGTTCCCGCAGATGGATATTCGGCTGTATCCGACCGCATCAGATGCGCAGAAACAACAGTTCTGACGAAGACCGAACTGAGACTCGCAACTATGAACAACGCGCATACCTTGCTTGATTGCGCGTTGTTCACTACCATCGCGCTTCTACTCCTCCTCAGAACGGTGGATTTTGGAAGGAATTTCCACACTTTTGAGGTTTTGCCTCTCACGCACGACAACTGAAAGGATTGGATATGCCTCGAACTGGAATGCTGAATCGCCTCTCTGTTGCTGATCTCCAGGCCGAGATCTCTCGTCGGGAGCGAACGGTCTCCAAGCTCGTGAGGCAGCGCAACCGTCTGCTGACCAAGCTCAACAAGCTTGAGCGGCAGATCGCTGATGCTGGCGGGGAAGTGGCCGGCCGTCGCGGCGGCCGTGGCGGAGCGGTCTCGGGTCGCCGTCGCGCACGGAATGAGCAGAGCCTCGCCGACTCGCTGCAGGCCCTGCTGAAGGGAAAAACAATGACCGTCACCGAGGCCGCCGAGAAAGTGCAGGAGGCCGGGTACAAGACGACCTCCCCGTCTTTTAGAACGATCGTGAACCAGACGCTCATCAATCACTCGAGCCTCTTCAAGCGCGTCGGCCGCGGTCAGTACACCTCGAAGTAAGCCCACCGCTCGACAACTCGGAAAGCACAACGGCCCCGGCGCGGCCCGCGCCGTCGGTGTTTGT
>JAEYNG010000260.1 GCA_023412695.1 Planctomycetota bacterium
CCCTCACAGGTCGTCGGATACGGGTCGGTGGAGGCATTGATGTACACGATCTCGTCGTTGTTCGCGACCAACACGAACCGCACCGCCATGTCGGCCTCGTACACGACGTTGGTACGCGAAGTCACGACCATGATCGCGGCGAGCGGGTCTACGAGATTCGGCGGGTTGCCCTGCACAGTGCACTGATGCAGCCCGTACTCGCCGGTGCACGCCGCCGCGAACCGGACCGTCCGCAACTCGTGCGCGCCGCGCAGCACGTGGCCGCCCTCGGTATCGCCCGCCGGCTCGGCCAGCTGCGCCCCCGCGATCGTTTCGCATACCCAGTCCGTTGAGCCGGGCAGATCGGTCAACCAGTAGGACACGGCGAGCGTCGAGTCGCCCGACTGCCACTGGTCGATCATCCATGCGCGGCCGTCGGTTGTGCGGAGCATGCCCGTCAGGCCGCGGGGCGTGAACTCGATGCGGCCCGAAGCCGAGCGGTCGATCGACTGCACGAGGAACGAGCGGAGCTGGGGATACCGGGCCTGCAACTCCGGGGCCATCACGGGCGACTCGGCGATCACGCAGGCCACAACCCCGCCGTCAGGATGGGGCAGGCCGATCGGTTGGCCATATGCCGCGAGCGGCTGGTCGGCCCGTTCACTCGGCGTGGTTGCAAGCCCTGCGTCATGCGCGTTGATGTCAACATGCACAAGGTGCTTGGAATGCGGTCGCGGCCCAGCAACCGACCATGCCGGCACCTGCATGGCCGGTTCCTGGGGAACGGTCACAAAGGTCTGGGCCTGCACCGAGGAACTCAGCACGAAGCAGAGAGCGAGCGCGATCTTCACGAGTGACTGCCTGAACGAGGTGTACGGCCGCGTCCTCCACCACGCGCGGGAGGCCACAAGCCGAGTGTACCTCCGCGATTCGGGAGTTCACCCTCGGCGGGTCCCAAGTAGCCTTCAATTTTGGCAAGTCCGGGTTGCACCGACCGGTGGCCCGCGGGCTTCTCACGAACTCGAGGTTTGACCCAGTGGAGACGGTCTCTTAGCCGACCGGCTGCGACGCGGGCTGCGACTGGAGCTGGAAACCCCCGCGTGCATCCTCACGCCGGTGCCACGCCATCCCGTGGTTGACACGGGTCACGGTTGCCATGCGGTACTGCCGCACGGTCCCATCGGTGTTCGGACGGAGAACCCACGCCGCCGCGCGATCGGACTGATTCTGGACGCTCTCGCGATCCCAGGTTGACGAAGTCTCTTTGAGCATGCGGAATCGTCTGCCCGCCGCGTGATAACCCGATGAGCGGACGATGAAAAACCACTTAGATATAAACGTCCGGCGAACATCCTGCCGCGCCTACTTCCGCGGGCGTCCGCGTTTGCCCGCCGCGGGCGCGTCGGGGATCGGCCTTCGGTCGACTGTGGCCAGCACGCGCAACGAGCGCTCGGGCGAGGTTTCCAGCATTTCTGCGATCGACGATTCTCGGAAGGCGGTCTCGACCAGTCCGATCGCGTAGTCCAGGCGTGCATGGAGCTTGCAGAGCTTTACGGCGTGCGACGGGATATGCAGGGGGCACTCGGTGATCCGATGGATGGGGTCCACCGCGTTCACGACGTCCAGCACAGAGATCTTGTCCGGCGTACGGGCGAGCGTGAAGCCGCCGGTTGGCCCACGTTGCGCGATCACAAGCCCAGCCCGGCCGAGGTTCTGCAGCACCTTGGCGAGGTATCCGGACGAAACCTTGGTCGCCGCGGCGATCTCCAGGGCCGTTGCCGGCTTCGCAGGGTCCGCGGCGAGGAACACGATCGCGCGGAGGGCATATTCGGCAGTATTTGAGAACATACGCTCCCATTAATGGATTTGTTTATCCACAAATGTACAATAGACCGATCTGTCGAGACGTCTCTTCGAGGAGAATCGCATGGTAACCACACTCGCCGCGGACATGACCATCCACACCATCATCGCCGCGAGGCCCGAAGCCGAGGCAGCACTGGCGCGACTCGGCATCGATAACTGCTGCGGCGGCCATGCGACCCTCGCCGAGCATTGTGACCGGCTGCGGCTTGACCCACAAGAAGTGCTGAGATCACTCGAAAATGTGGGGCGGCCAGCCGCGGCGGCGACATCAAAGGTTGATCGACTGCACGCGCAGCTGCGGGAGCTGCTGCCGCGAGCGGTAGAGCTTTCCGACCGCGTCGCCTCGGCGCACGGCGGCCGCTCGCCCGAGTTGCTGGAGCTGCAGGCCGTGATCGGGACACTCGCCCGCGGCGTCGCGCTTCAGATCGATGAGGTGGAGCGACGGATCCTCCCGATGCTCTCGCACCGGCAGGAGAACGACGGCGAGCTCGTCGCCCGGTTGGCCGATCGCAGCCGCTCGCATCGAACACTGCGAGATCTGCTCTCTCGCACGCGGACGCTGACCAATAACTACCAGGCCCCGTCGCAGGCTTGCGGCGCGTGGCGGCTGTTCGTCCGCACGCTCGCAGAGCTTGAGCAGACGGTGTTGGCCAGCATCCACTCGGAACAGAACGAACTCTTCCCCGCGGCCTTGAGATCGACTTCAACGCCGGCGCAGGCCGTCGCGTAACCCGCCGACCGGAGGGAGCATGACCCCGCCCACACGGGCAGCGTCCCGGCGGAACATCAGCCTGCCGGTCATCGATGCCCGCGTGCAGCGGGCCGATGAGCGGCTGTCGCGGCGCCGGCGCATGCGCGCCGCGGCGTTGATCGGCGTCTGGGTGCTCATGATCGCCCACGTCTCGCATTGGGCGATCAGCGGCCGATCGGTCGCGCCGTTCGTGCTCTCGGACGCGATGAAGACGCTCGAACTCGGGCAGATCAACCCCGGCTTTCTGCTCCTCGCCGCGGCCCTGCTGGTGACGCTTCTCTGCGGGCGATTCCTGTGCGGGTGGGCCTGCCACATGGGGGCCCTGCAGGACGGCTGCGCATGGGTGCTGAAGAAGTGCGGCGTTCGCCCTCGCATGTTCCGCTCGCGGCTGCTCGGCTATGTGCCGCTCGGCCTCGCGCTGTACATGTTCGTATGGCCGACGTTCAAGCGTGAGGCGCTCGCTCCACTGCTCGCCCGCTTCTGGCCAGCGGCAGTCGCATGGCTCGGGCCGGTGCAGCCCTTCCCGGGCTGGAGCACCCGATTCATGACAACTGATCTTTGGGACGGGTTGCCATCGGTCGCGATCGCGATCCCGTTCCTGCTCCTGTGCGGATTCGGAACGGTGTACTTCCTCGGCGCGCGGGGCCTCTGCCGATATGGGTGCCCGTACGGCGGCTTCTTCCTGCCGGCGGAGCAGCTCGCGGTCGGGCGCGTGGTCGTCAACCCTGACCTGTGCGACAGCTGCGGACGCTGCACCGCGGCGTGCAGCGCCGGTGTGCGCGTGCTCGAGGAAACCAAGGCATTCGGGATGGTTGTGGACCGCAACTGCATGCGTTCGCTCGACTGCGTCGCCGCGTGCCCGCACGACGCGCTCTCCTTTGGACTGGCGCGACCGGCGCTGCTCCGACAAGGAGTCGCGACGCCCTCGGCGGGTGGGGGCTACCAGTTATCGCTCCGGGCCGAACTCGCGGTCGCGTCGGTCTTTGCTGTTTCTCTTGTCGTCTTCCGCGGGCTCTATGGCCTCATCCCGCTCCTGATGGCCGTGACGATGGCGGTCCTCACCGGGTTCGTGCTCTGGCGCGCGGCGAGGTTATTCGCTGAGCGCGACGCGCGATTCGCGGGCGTTCAGCTCCGCCGCTCGGGTCGATTCCAGATCGGCGGACGGGTATTCCTGGCGTTGGCCGTAGGGATGCTCGGACTTCTTCTCCATTCTGCCACGGTCCGCACCTTGCAGTGGCGCGCGGGGTTGATCGACGGTCGTGTTCAGACGACTCGCGAGCACGCGTTCGGCCTTGACCCGACGGGAGTCTCCGACGTCGACCGCGCAACGGCACGCGATGCGCTTTGGTGGTATGGCATCGCCTCGGGCCTGGGATCCGGCGGGATAGGTTTGATCGACACGCCCGAGCTCGAACTGCGCGAGGCGTGGCTCTGGCTGGTCGCGGGCGAACCGGCGCGAGCGGAAGAACAGATCCGCGGCCTGATGAACGATCACCCACAGTCGGATCGTCTGACCGCCGAGCTCGCACGGGTGCTGGTGCTTCAGGGGCGGTCCGGGGACGCCGTTAAGGAGCTCTGGGCGGGGTGCCGCGCCCGCCCGGGCAGCAACGAGTCGCGAGAGCTGCTGGTGGGAATGCTCGCTGATCTTGGCCAATGGTCGGACGCGGAGGCAGCCGCGCGCGAGGGAGCGGAAGCTGATGGTGCAGACGGCGTGGCGCGGGTATTGCTTGCGCGAGTCCTGCTCGCGTGCGGAAAGGCCGGCGATGCCGCCGTTGAACTTGAGGCCACGGAAGCGTCGGCCGAGGTGCTCGACCTGCTCGCCACCGCCCGGGCCATGAAGGGGGACTTGGCCGGGACGCTCGATGCGTTGAAGCGGCTATGGCGGATGGACGAGAACGCCCGGACATACGTCGACCGCCGTGCGAGCGAGGCCCTCGCCGCATCCGGCGAGACAGACCCTGTTACCGCGTGGCGGAGCTTCCTCAGCGAAAGCTCGAAATGACTGGAATTGGGCTTGACACCTGATCCGGCCGATGTATTTTATATTTACGGATATAAAACTCCACAAAGGATCACCCTATGCGCTTTATCATCGCGGGTCGCCGATGGTTCATTGCAGCCGCCTGGTGCACAGGGGCGCTCGTGTTCGCGGCGGTGGTCTACGCGACATTCGTAGACCTCACCCTGCAGGACATGTATCTGCGCGGGACACAGATGGGGGCGGTCGGGCCGCACGTGATCTTTACCGAGCAGACCTGCCTTGACTGCCATTCCAGCACGGACGGCACGCAGAGCCTGTACTCGGAGTGGGCCGGGAGCCTGATGGCCAACGCCGGCGATGATCCGCTGTTCTATGCGCAGATGGCAACCGCCAATCAGGACGTCGGCAACGTCGGCCACTTCTGCATGCGATGCCACGTACCGATGACGTTCGTAACCGGGCACGCGATGCCCGCGGACGGGAGCGCGCTCAACGATCTCGACAAAGAGGGCGTGAGCTGCCATCTATGCCACTCCATGGTGGACCCGATCTACAAGCCGGGCATTAGCCCGACGCAGGACCAGGCCATCCTCGCCGGCCTCCCGGGCGGCCCGCCGGAGCACTACGCCAACGCGCAGTTCGTGCTCGACCCCACCGGCCTTCGGCGCGGCACGCGCCAGGATAGTTTCGCGATGCACGACCGCATCCCGGCAGAGTTGCATA
>JAEYNG010000280.1 GCA_023412695.1 Planctomycetota bacterium
GGTGCGCCGCGCGGCGCTTGCCGTCGCGACTGGTCTCTTCGGCGAGCGCGGGGTAGGCGCGGAGGCCCTCGGGTGCACCCAACTTCCCCCCGCCCTCACCGATCTCCCCCACTGCCTGTTGCACGCCGCCGACGGTGACCTCCTCGGGGAGCTCGTGGAGTGGCTCGTCGCCAAAGTCCCAAGCACGGAGATCGTCGCGGGAGAATGGGCCGCGGGAAAGGGAGCGGATTGCGTCGGCGCGGCGTTGCTCGAGGCGGGCGAAGACCTCGGGCCAGCTCCGGCCCGCGGCGACGAGCGCGCCCGCGTCGTCCACCACGCGGAAGTTTGTGCGGAGGTGCGGGGGCAACTGGTCGGGGTTGAACGACTCGCGCGTGACGACGACGCCGGTTGCGCGGGAGAGGCGGGAGGCCAGTGTTTGCAGCAGATCGCCCTTGCCGAAGGGGAGGTCCTTGAGCGCGGCATCGGCGAACTGCGGCGCGGGGGCGAAGCTTGCGCGGAGAGACTTCGGCATCGTGCGGATGAGTTCGATGACCTTCTCGCGGAGCATGCCGGGGACGAGCCACTCGAGCGGGCGCGGGTCGAACGACCATCCTTCGGCGAGCGGCAGGGTGATCGAGAGCCCGTCGGTGGGCGTGCCGGGCTCGTAGGCGTAGGAGAGCGAGACGTTGAGTCGTTCGCCGGTCGTGCCCTTGAAGATGTACTCGCTGGGGAACGCGCCCTCGGGCGGGAGCTCGACGCCGGGGTCGAGCAGGTCCTCCATGCCCATGAAGAGCAGCCGCGGCTCGCGGGCTTCGGCCTTGCGCCGCCAGCGTTCGAAGGTCTGGCCGGACCAGACGTCCGGTGCGAGGCGTTTGTCGTAGAACGTGAACCGCGCGGTGGCGTCCTTGAGCAGGCCCTGCTTGCGTGTGCGGGCTTCGAGGTCGGCCACCCGCTTGGCGAGGTCGTGGTTGTGCTGGAAGAACTCGCCCTCGGTGAGGTACTCGCCCATGACCAGCGCGTGGTGGATAAACAGCGCGCGGCTGGTCTGCGGGTCGATCGGGCCGTAGTGCACCGGCCGCCGCTTGACGATGTCGAGCCCGAGGAGCGACACGCGCTCGAAGGCGTAGACCTGTGCCGTCTCGGGTCGCCAGTGGGCGTCGGTGTGCGACTTCTTCAGCAGGTGGCCGGCGAGCGGGTTGGCGACTTCCTCGATCCACTTCGGGTCGATCGCGGCGCACGTGCGGGCGTAGAGGCGGGTCGTCCGGACGAGCTCGGCGGCCATGACCCACCTGGGCTGGTTCTTGAACAGGCCTGAGCCGGGGAAGATGTAGAACTTCAGCGAGCGCGTGCCGTCGTACTCGAAGCCGGGCGGCTTGTCGGTCTTCCGGCCGATGTTGCTGAGCAGGCCCGCGAGCAGGGCGCGGTGGATCGCGGCGTAGCGCCGGTCCTGGTCGAGGTGCTTGGGCACCTTGTGTGCCCGCGGCGGGTCCTTGGCGAGTTCTTCCGAGACGGCGCGGAGCGGGTCGCGCTTTGCGCGGGCGGGGTTGGCGCCGTCGCCCTTGCGCTCGAGGTGGGCGAGCTGGCGCCAGACGTCCTGCCACTCGCGAAGTCGCATGAAGTTCAGGAAGTGCTCCTTGCACCACTTGCGGAGCTTGGAGCTGCTGAGGCGTTCCTGCTCGGCCTGCCAGGCCTTCCAGAGCTTCAGCCAGCCGATGAAGTCCGACTTCTCGTCGCGGAACAGGTCGTGGGCGAGGTCGGCCTGCTCGGCCTTGTCGATCGGGCGCTCGCGCGGGTCCTGCACGCTCAACGCCGCGGCGATGACGAGGACGTCTTCGAGCACGTTCCAGTTTCGCGCGGCGAGGATCATGCGGCCGATGCGCGGGTCGATCGGGATGCGGGCGAGCTCTCGTCCGACGGCGGAGATCTCGCCGCCATCATCGACCGCGCCGATCTCGAGGAGGGTGTCGTAGCCGTCGTGGATGAGGCGTTCATCGGGGCGGTCGATGAGCGGGAAGGCCTCAATGCGGCCGAGGCCGAGGGCCTTCATCTGCAGGATCGCACTGGCGAGGTTCGTGCGGAGGATCTCGGGCTCGGTGAACGGCAGACGCTTTGAAAAGTCCTCCTCCGAGTACAGGCGGATGGCGATGCCGGGGGCGATGCGGCCGCAGCGGCCGGAGCGCTGGTTCGCGCTGGCCTGCGAGATGGACTCGATCGGCAGGCGCTGGACCTTTATTCGGGGCGAGTAGCGGCTGATGCGTGCGAGTCCGGAGTCGATGACGTAACCGATGCCGGGCACGGTGAGCGAGGTCTCGGCGACGTTGGTGGCGAGGACGATGCGCCGGGCGCCCGTGGGGCTGGGGCGGAAGACGCGGTCCTGCTCCTCGTTGGTCAGGCGTGCGTAGAGCGGCAGGACATCGCCGGCCCGCGGCAGGTGGCGGCGCAGGATGTCGGCCATCTCGCGGATCTCGCGCTCGCCGGAGAGGAAGACGAGGATGTCGCGTGCCGCGCCGTGCATCGGCGTGTCGGGCGAGGTGATCTCGCGGACGGCCTCGACGACGCCGCGCTGCAGCGGGTTGAGGTCGTCGTCCTCGCGTTCCTCTGGCGGGCGATAGCGGACCTCGACTGGGAACGTCCGGCCGGAGACTTCGAGGATGGGGACGGAACGCGCCTCGCGCAGAGACGCAGAGACGCGGAGAGATGCCTGAGACGAGGGGGAAGCACTTTGCGAGAGCGATTGGCTCTCGATCTTCGGCTGACCGACACTCATCGTCGGCGCGGATTCAAAGAACTTTTTGAATCGTTCGGGGTCGATCGTCGCGGAGGTGATGATGACCTTGAGGTCGGACCGCTTGCCGGAGTCGATCAGGTTCTTGAGGTAGCCGAGCAGGAAGTCGATGTTCAGGCTGCGCTCGTGGGCCTCGTC
>JAEYNG010000294.1 GCA_023412695.1 Planctomycetota bacterium
GGCGGAGTGGGGGGCGGGGTCGAGCCTGTTGAAAGCGGATGGGGCGTCGTGGGTGCGGCGTGCGCGGCTGCAGGGGCGGGAGGTCGTAGTGAAGTGCCGCGGGCTCGACGCGTGGGCGCGGGTGAAGTGCGCGCTCGGGCGCGGGAAAGGGGACCGGCACTGGCGCGGGGCCGCGCTGCTGACGGGGAAGGGCGTGAAGACCGCGCGGGTGCTGGCGCTTGCGCGTGCAGAGGTGGACGGGCGCGAGTGCGAGCTGCTGGTGATGGAGTGGGTGGAGGGGCCGACGCTGTTGCGCGTGATGGCGGATGTTCACGCGGGGCGTGGAGCGGGTGTGCGTCAGCAGCACGCGATCGCGCGGGCGGTGGGGCGGCAGGTTGCGCAGATGGGGGAACTGTTCAACCGGGACCACAAGCCGTCGAACCTGATCGTGATGTGCAAGCAGAGCAGCGCGGCGGAGTTCTCGGGATCGCCAAGGTCAGGACCGGAGGTCGCGATCATTGATTGCGAAGGTGTTCGGCGGGCGGCGATGCCGGGGGCGGCGCGGATGTTCGCATCGCTGGTGATTGAGCCGACGGGTTGCGGCGTACGGCCGCGGCGGGCGTTGATGATGCGAGCGGTGCGGGCATATCTGGAGATGTCGACCGGTCTGAACACGCCGGAGACGTCAGCGGTGCATCGGCCGCGGCCGTTAGCGGATCTTCCGCGTGCGGAGTACAGGGACATGCGACGGATGATGTGGGGAGATGTGACAAGAGTGGTGGCGCACCACGGCGATCCGACGCCGCGGGTGAATCCGCTGGCGAATCCGTGACGCGGGCGTGCGGTACAACGGGCATGCGCGGTCGCGGCCTGGCATGGCGCGTATTGGTTACGGCGCGGTGGGTGTTCACCGTGCTCGCGATCGCATGGGCCGGGTTGTGGGTCGCGTCGGTGTGGTGGTGGATGCGGTGGGAGCCGGCGCAGGGGCATGCGCTGATGGTGTCGCGCGGGGCGATCGGGCTCGGGCGGCCGGTGAAGCCGCCCGGCGCGCGGATGGGGAACACAATCACCGCGGCGCCGAGGGGCGAGCCGATGCGGTGGCGGACGTTTACCACAAGCACGTGGTTCCACTCCACAACGTGGCGGCCGCTGTGGATGCCGACGTCTGCATGCTCGGTTGCTGCGGTCGCGCTGTGGTTGCCCGCGCTTCGGCGGCGGCCGCGTTGGGCGTGCGCGGCGTGCGGGTACGACCTTCGCGGGCTGGCGGATGGGGCGGTGTGCCCGGAGTGCGGGGCGGAGCCCATGCGCAGTTGAGACGCTATCGCATGTTGAGAATCTGCAACATGCGCTCTTGACGCGTTGAAAACCTGTGCTATCTTCACCGCCACTCTTCGCCGTGTCGGCGGGGTGAAAGGTGTACGGACCATGAACATGCACGCGAACCTCAATATGAGCTTCGACCTGCCGGGACGGCCCGGTTGCGGTGCGCGTCGTTGGTCGGTCATCGGCTTCGACGGCAAGTACAGCGTCGAGAAGCTCAGTGTTTCCAGGCCGCGGAAGGTGTAGCGAGTCGTTCCTGAAGGAATGTTCGCAGCCCCGGCGGCGCTGGCCTCCGGGGCTGTTTTCGTTTTGCGTTGATCGTGAATCCTCGAACAGAAGGGCAGGGTATCGGTATGGCTTGATCAATCACATGTTGCAAACAACCACCGGCAGGAGCTGCTCGGCGCGCCCGCCTGCGTCCGCGCATCGGCGCGGCGTGTCCCGCGACAGCATCGGAGCCTGTCGGAGGAGTTGTGTCTCGTGTCATAGCTCATCGGTAGAGCAGTGAGCCGAAATCTCACCGGTAGCAGGTTCGAATCCTGCTGACACACCACTGGCAGGGATTGCATCCCGGGGTTCGACTCCCCACCGCCTGTGAAGCCGTTACCGCCCGAAAGGGCGGAGCATATGAAGCGACATCGGCGGCGCGGCGATGTGTTCCCGCGTCCGCGCACGCATGTCCCGCCGCGCTCGTGGCGCGGGCGTGCGGAGCGCAACGGCGCGACGGCCTGTGTGGGCCTGCCGCGTGCGTGCCCGGCCCGTGACGGCTCGCCTTGTCCCCGCCGCTGAGTTTCGCGGCGGGAGGGGCGGGCCCGAGCGGATGTCCGGGGATGCACGCCGCGGGAGCACCCGCCGGCGCATCGCGACGCGGGGCATGGGCCAGCCGTCGAGTCGCATTGAACGCAAGGGAAGAAGCGCGAGGTCTCGGGTGCCAGGACCTTGCGGGCACGTCTATCGGCACAGTGAGAAAGGAGGCCCTCGATGAGCCTCATCGTTCGGGTTCGGAAGCACGAGCGTGGCCTGATGTTCAAGCACGGCGACTATGTCGGCATGCTTGGGCCGGGCCGGTACATCCTGTGGGAGCGGCTGGTCGGCCGCGCGAGCACGACCGTGCAGGTCGTGAGCACGCTGAGCACGCGGTTCGAGCACGGCCTGATGGACGTGATCGTGAGCGACCCGGCGTCGCTGCGCGAGCTGGAGGTCGTGGACCTCTCCGAGCGCCAGCGCGCGTTCGTGTGGGTCGACGGCCGTCTGCACTCGATCCTGGGATCGGGGCGGTACGTCTTCTGGCGGTCGCCGCGAAAGCTCGAGATCGAGCGGCAGGACATCGGCACGCTGCGGCTTGAGCACCCGATGATCGACTCGATCCTCGCGCAGCCGAACGCCTCGGCGTTCATGGACGGCGTGGAGGTCGGGCCGGAGGAGTCGGTGCTGCTCTTCCGCAACGGCGTGCTGGTCGACAAGCTCTCCCAGGGCCGCCACGTGTTCTGGAAGGGCGCGGGCAAGATCCGCTGGAAGGCGATCGATCTGCGCGAGCAGGTCGCTGATGTCGCGGGCCAGGAGATCATGACCGCCGACAAGGTCACGCTGCGCGTGAACCTGGTCGTGTCGTTCCGCGTGATCGACGCCGTGAAGGCGGCGACGGTCGTGACGGACTACGCGCAGGCCGTGTACCGCGAGGCGCAGCTGGCG
>JAEYNG010000460.1 GCA_023412695.1 Planctomycetota bacterium
GAGTTCGGGTTCAGGCTGATCCTCGACGGCGCGGCCGAGAGTTCGCTGCTGGCCGAGCGGCTTGCGAAGGACGGGATCCCGGTGATCATCCACCCGAGCATGATGCGGGCGGTGGGGGAGCTGGAGAACGCGTCGTTCGTGACGGCGTCGAAGCTGAAGGCCGCGGGCGTGCGGGTGGCGATGCAGAGCGGGTTCGAGGGCTATGTGCCGAAGACCAGGATCGTGCTGTTCGAGGCGGCGATCGCCGCGGCGAACGGGCTGAGCTTTCAGGAGGCGCTGGCGACGATCACGATCGACGCGGCGCGGGTGATCGGCGTGGAGAAGCGGGTGGGGTCGCTCGAACCTGGGAAGGACGGGGATGTGGCGATGTTCGACGGCGACCCGTTTGAGTACACAACACACTGCGTTGGGACGGTGATCGAGGGTGAGGTGGTGAGCGAGGAGCGGCGGTAAACACATAATCCTTGGCGAGGCCAAGGGTTAGACAGCGAGCGATCGGTTGTGGGAACAGGGGATCTAGGATTCGAACCTACACGCGCTGTTGCCGCAAGCTTCGCTCTCAGCGAGACTTGCGCCCTCTCTCGGATCATCGTGTGCCATTTTTGTGCCGTAGTTTGGGCAGGGATGGTGCCAACGCGAGCGCGGCCTGATTCAGCTTCCTCGGAAGCGGCAGTTCTGGTAGGCGGGTTGGTTCTTTTGACTCGAGGCGGCGTCTGAACCGGAAGCCTCTGTCGCGAGTCGGTACAGCCTTTCGACCTGCGGCGTAAGCGTCAGCGATTGAAAGCGGTTCCATCGTTTGCGTGGCCGAACGCCCATCGCCACAAACGAGACGCCTCCCTCGACCAGCCAGTAATCGCGTATGGCGCCGTCGTCAGCTTCGAGGCGGGCGATCAACACCCAATCCAGCCGGCGATCAAGCTGGACCTGGACAGACCAGGCCGGGACACCCTTTTCGAGCCGGCATCGTCCGAGCATTACCGCGACCCTGAGCCGGTCGTTGATCTCGAGTGTTGTTCGTGTAACCAGTTCTGCGGTGACTTGGCGGGAGAGCATCTCCTGGACGATCTCTTCGCGGATCTTGATGATGCGGTGCAACCGGTCGCGGTAGCCGAGCATGAACCCGCAATCCCGCTTCGGCGCAAAGCCCACAAGCTTGTACGCATTGACCAGGCCGTTGAACCGATGGTCGTAGAAATGGCTGCCGGGCATCCCGCGTGTCTTGTCGATGAGCTGAGCCGAGAGGTAGCCGCGGCGGCGAAGGAGCCGCGAGAGCTTATCGATCGCGGTCTCGTTGCTGATCCGGGTGCTCCATGTCGACATGACGCGCTGGGTTCGATCGAACAACGCCGTGGGGATGATCGCCGGGATCGCGTTCTCAGTGACGACCCACTGTTCGGGCGGGTTGAGCGTGACGGGGCCCTTGAGCTTCATCGAGGTGCGGTTGTAGACCAGCCGGCCGATGTACTTGACGTTGTGCAGCATCTCCTGGACACGGTCGGCTTTCCATAGACTCCCGCTTGCGCATCTCAGGCCCTTGTCGTTGAGGGCGCGTGCAAGGGGGCTCGGCCTTGCGTTGTGGTACGCGACCTGTTCGAAGACCCATTTGACCGCGTCAACCTCCGCCTGAGGGCCGTGCACAAGGACGACGCGGTCGCTCTGACGGTATTTGTGCTGGCCATGCTCGAGGATCTCGCCGCCGCGTCCGTCCGGACCCACCACCATGCGGCGGAGGCCAAACGGCGCGATCCCGCCTTGGAAGAACCCAAGACTGACCACGCGGCGCTTGGCGTTCCAGATACGGCTCGAGAGCTCCCGGCTGTACTCTCCAGCCATGACGCGTTTAAGGTTCTTGATGACCGTGGTGAGGGGGGAACCGTCGTTGACGAACGGCTCTGCGCAGTACTCGACACGGATGCCCGCGCACCGGCAGATGAACTCATAGCACGCACTCTCGTCGGCATCCTGAAATCGACCCCATCGGCTGACGTCAAACACGAGCACCACACCGAAGTCAACGCTGCGGGCGACGATGTCCTCTAGCAGACTGCTGAGCCCCCTTCGGCCGTCGATGCTGAGCCCGCTGCGGCCGGCGTCGGCATAGGTGCGCACCACCTCGAGCCCGTGTTCGCACGCGTACCTGCCGATCGCATCGACTTGGTGGCTGATCGAGTAACACTGGTGGTCCGTTGACATTCGCACATATTGAGCTGCGCGGTTCTGCAGCGGTGCCGCGACCTCAACGGTTGTCAGGCCGAATGGCCTTCGGTTCGAGACCTTTGGCCGGCGCGGGCGGCTGCCCCTAGTCGCGCTAACGCGGCGGAACATGCTTGGAAGTCCGGCGAGCGGACCAGCGATGTCGGACATAGCGAAGCCTCCGTGCTTCGGGCCCTCGCTCAATAGGATGCATCAAACCTCGCACAATGCGAGGTCAAACCGGCAATGAGGTCGCCGGCACAGGGGGGGTAGCTGATCCCTACCACCCTCACCCCCCCCCCGTCATAGGTACTTCCAGGCGCCATCGGGCCGACATCCCCGTACGGAAGAGCTGCCGTCATAGACAGACTTTCGCGCGCAGTGCGAAGTGCGCACATGTTGACGGGTTCGGACGCGCCGCACACGCCGCACGCGCCGCATCCGGGAGAGCAAAGGGGGGCGGTACGGGGCGGACCGGGCTTCTTCGCGCCCGTTGGCCCACGTTGGCCACGTTGGCGGCGGCCAAGACGGCCGGGGCGGGCGGGCGGGGCTCTGACCCTCGGGCCCGTGCGCCAACGTCGCCAATGAGAGACCGTCGACGCTCTTAGCGCGCGGCGGGGGCTTGGCGGCGGCGGTGGCATGGCCCTCGGCTTGGCCGCAGGCAGACGTCGTTGTGTCGTCACCGATTCAGGAACTGGCCGCTGGACTTGGACTGCCCGCGAGGGAATGGTGCGCGCACATGGCCGGCGACATGGATCGCGCTGGCAAGGTCGGGGCACAGCAGTCGCCCTCAACGGGCGCAGGAGGCCGCAGCAATGAAGATCGAATCTTGGAGCGTCGAGCGGGTCAGGCCCTACGAGCACAACCCGAGGAAGAACGATGCCGCGGTCGAGGTCGTGGCCCGCAGCATCACCGAGTACGGCTTCCGCCAGCCGATCGTGGTCGACGCCGATGGCGTGATCGTGATCGGGCATACCCGGCTGAAGGCGGCGCTGCGGCTGGGGCTGACGAAGGTGCCGGTGCACGTGGCCCGGGACCTCCCTCCCGAGCGGGTGAAGGCGCTGCGGATTGCCGACAACCGCAGCCACGAGATCGCCGAGTGGGATATGGAGCTTCTGCCGGTCGAGCTGTCCGGCCTCCGGGACATGGGCGTTGACCTCTCGGCCCTCGGGTGGGACGACACGGACCTGTCGGCGCTCCTGGCGCCGGCGGGCACGGTTGGGCTCACCGACCCTGACGACGTGCCCGCGCCGCCCGACGCGGCGACGACCAAGCCGGGCGAGCTGATCATCCTCGGCGGCGCGGGGGGGCACCGCCTGCTCTGCGGCGACTCCGGGAGCGCCAGTGACCTCGACCGTCTAGTCGATGGCAAGCCCGTCCACCTGGTCAGCACCGATCCTCCCTACAACGTGAAGGTCGAGCCGCGGAGCAACAACGCGATCGCGGCGGGGCTCTCGTCA
>JAEYNG010000361.1 GCA_023412695.1 Planctomycetota bacterium
CACGTACGCGGGGCTGAAGATCGGGTTCACGATCGTCGGCAGCGCCATCGCGGCGGTGCTGGGGTTCGGTGTGCTCCGCGGCATCCTGCGGCGCGGGTCGATCCTCGAGACCAACATCGGGCAGACGATCGCCAGCGCGGTGAACACGACCAACGCGGGGGTGATCTTCACGGTGCCGGTGCTGCTGCTCTTGGCGCACTCGGGGAAGCTGCCGGGGTTCGAGCTGAGCTTCACGAGCGTGGACTTCTGGATGATCACGCTGGCGTGCGTCGCGGGCGCGCTGCTGGGGTGCGTGTTCATCGTGCCGCTGCGGAAGCAGATGCTCGACATCGATCGGCTGCGGTTCCCGAGCGCCGTGGCGGTCGGGGCGATCTTGAAATCACCGGGGGCGGGCGCGGGGAAGTCGATCGTGCTGGCGGTCGGGATCGTGGTGTCGATGCTGATCTATCTGCCGGTGGGGCTGCCGGCGATCCAGAACCCGGCGGAGCTTGAACAGCTTGATTCGCTGGTGGCACGCGAGCGGATCTCGCCGCGGGATGCGGAGCGGACGCGCGAGATCGCGGGGTGGATCGAGGCGCAGGCCGCGCCGGAGGCGGTGGTGGCGCGCGGGCGGGCCGCGCTGGAAGCGCGGGCGGCGCATGTCGCGCTGGCGGAGCGGCCGGAGGATGAGGCGCTTCTGACTGATGCGGAGGCGAAGGACGCGGCGCTCGCCACGTTGAGCGCTGATCCTGAGGCGAGAAAGTACAACGCCGCGCTGAGCATCGCTGCCTATGAGGCCAGCACGGGCAAGCGCGAGTGGGGCTCGCTCCGCGCGGCGGACACGGGCTGGGCGATGGCCCCGCTGTGGGGATACAAGGACCTCGGGCTGCGGCTGTCTTCCAGGGCCGATCCGGACGGGAAGGAGCCGATCGCGACCGACCGCAACGGGGACGGGCGGCCGGACCTCGTGGTGACGGACGAGCAGATCGACGCGGGGCGGGTGCTCGGGCTGCCCGATGACATGGCGTTTGTGTTCGCGATCGCGCCGTTTGCGCTGGGCGCGGGGTATCTGACGGGCCGCGCAGGCCTGCTCGTGCTCGCGGGCGGGATCCTGGCGTACTTCTTCCTGAACCCGCTGGCGTTCCGCATGGGGCTTGCGCCGGGGACGGTGCGGGCGGACCAGATGGCCGGGTATGCGCTGGGCGCGTTCAACCGGCCGCTGGGGATCGGGCTGCTGCTGGGCGGGGCGATGATGGGAGTGCTCGCATCGCTGCCGGCGATTCGGGAGGCGGTCAAGAGCATCGCCGCGGCGGGCAAGACGGGCTCGACCGGCGTCTCGTCCGCTCCGGCTGAACAACGGGACGAGATGAGCTTCAAGTCGCTGCTGCTGATCGGCGCGATCGGGATGGTGCTGCTGCTCATCGCCTCGGAGTTCTCCGGGCACGGCGGCGTCGCTACGATGACCGGGTGGCTCGGCGGTCTGCCGGCGTGGCTCGCGCGGGCGATCATCGTGGTCGTTGCGGCGGCGTGGATCTGGTTCGCCGGGATCATCATCGCCCAGTGCACGGGCATGACGGACTGGTCGCCGATCTCCGGCATGTCGCTCTTGACGGTGGTGCTGGTGCTGCTGCTGGCGGGGAAGGACGACGTGGTGTCGGCGGTGATGCTGGGGGCCGCGCTGTGCGTGGCGATCTCGTGCGCGTCGGACATGATGGCGGACCTGAAGACGGGGTACATCGTCGGCGGCGTGCCGCGACGGCAGCAGGTGGTGGAGATCGCGACCGCGGCGATCGGGCCGCTGATCACGATGGCGACGCTGGTGCTGATCGCGGGGGTGAACATGCGGCAGTTCGGGGCGCCGATCGGGCCGGAGACGCCGACCTCGGCCCCGCAGGCGCAGGCGCTGGAGGTGGTGATCCAGGGGGTGCAGGGCGGGGACATGCCGTACACGCTGTACGGGCTGGGAGCAGCGCTCGGAGCGCTCCTGGGGATCGGGGCGTTCCCCGGGCTGGGCGTGCTGGTGGGTTTGTCGATGTACCTGCCGTTCTACTACATCCTGACCTACGGCATCGGGTGCGTGGCGAACATGGTCGTCGGGAAGATCAAGGGCCGGGCGTGGGCGGAGGAATGGGGCGTGCCGTTCTGTGCCGGGCTCATCGTCGGCGAGGCGATCCTCGCGCTGGTCATCAACGCGATTGTGCTGCTGAGGGGATAAGCGATGAAACTCGCCGCGTTTCTGTTGATTGTGGTGTCGATGTGCGTGGGCGTGGTCGGGGCGATCACGGCGTACCTGCCGCCGCTGAGTCTGCCGGACCACCGGCTGGTCGGGCTGACGCTGAACGACCCGGCGGGGAACACGTCTGCGGATGTGCGGGCCGCCGCGCCGATCGCGCGGAAGAACGACGTGCTGACACCGGAGCTGCTGGCGACGCTGCGCGGCGCGGGGGTCGAGCGCGTCCGCGTGAAGGAGTTCTCGTTTGCGCGTTGGCCAGAGTGGTGGGTGTTCGTGCTCGGGTGCGTCGGGCTTGGCGCGGCGGCGTTCCTGGTGAAGACCGCCAACCGGCGGGCGTTGGCGGCAAAGCCGACGGACGGCACAGCGGGCGGCGCTGCGGCGGTGTCGCCGGAGCGCGCGGTCGAAGCGATCGGCGCGGAGCTGGATGCGCTGCGCGAGCGGCTGTCGCAGACGACGGGCGCGGAGCAGCGGCTTGAGATGATCCTGCGGTCGATCGAGGGCTTGCAGCAGACGCACGTCGCGGCGTTTATCGCCGCGCGTCCGCAGCTTGTCGCGCGGCTCGGGCTCGGCGGGTACGCGCGACTCATGGACAGCTTTGCAAGCGCGGAGCGCGCGATGAACCGCGCGTGGTCGGCCGCGGCGGACGACGTCGAGAGCGAATCGCGGGTGTGTTTGGATCGCGCCGCGGCGTTGATCGCCGAGGCCAAGGTGCGGCTGTGAGGGATTTCGCTCGGAACTGCACGTCGCGCAAGTGCTTGACTGACAGGAGTTAAGCGAGGCCGCGCGGGTGTGTGGGGGCGGTGCGGCCAAACATATCCCACAAAAATCTTGCGGAAAGGGTTGCCGGACGGACGATGATCGGCTATCTTATGCCAAACAGATCGAAGCAACCTTTCTGTGGATCACATGCTCGACCTGCCGATCATCCCCGTGGGCCTGAGGCCCAACCTGTCGCGGACAGACAGGATCGAACCCCAACGGGTGGAACCCGCTTTCGCCATCAGCATGCCGTTGAGCATGCGGGGCGTGGAAGGAGCCACCCTTGAATCTGCTCTCACGCGTTCGGTCCGAACTGACGACTTCCGACACGGCGCTGGTCCGCTTGGGACCTGGCGGGGACTTTGTGACCGAGTATCGCCCCGACGGCCGCGGCCGTCTGCGAGCCTCGGCGCGAGCGATCGAGACAGCGTCGGACGGATCTTCAGAGAGAGTGGATCAGGTCGAGTTGTCCTCTCTTGCCCTTCGCGCCGGGACGTTGCTCGCGGCGGAGCGGGTGCTGGAGGATCAGGGCCGGGTGCTGGTCGCGACGCGCGACACGCTCCGCGGCTGGGTGAGCCGGGTCGTCGTACGCCCGCTCGCCGGACTGTTGAAGGGTTCCCGAGTGTCCGCCACGCCGATCGCGGCGACGTCCGTCGCGCCGGCACAGCCCCCGTTGATGGAGGGTCAGGGTTATGAATCTCACGCCGAAACAACTCCGCATTCTGCAGCTGATCCGCGACTGCCGCGTTCGCCATGGCTATTCGCCGACTATGCAGGAGCTCGCCGACGAGATCGGCGTCAGCAAGGTCACGGTGTTCGAGCACGTCGAGGCGCTTATCAAGAAGGGCGCGCTCATCCGCGACCCCAACAAGGCGCGCTCTTTGTCGATCAGTGAGGGGATCGCGGTCCCGGACGAGTCGCGTCCGTACCGCTACCCGCTCGTGGGCAAGATCGCCGCGGGCTACCCGATCGAGAAGTGCGAGGACCGCGACGAGCTGGATCTGCTCGACATCGTCGGCCCCCGCCCGGGCAAGATGGGCGCGATCTTCGCCCTGCGGGTGCAGGGCGACTCGATGCGGGATGAGGGCATCCTCGACGGGGACTACATCCTCGTTGAGCGCTCCGACACCGCGACCAACGGCGAGCGGGTCGTGGCCCTCCTGCCCAACGGCGAGACCACGCTGAAGACCTATTTCCGCGAGGGCGACAAGATCCGCCTGCAGCCGGCCAACCCGGACTTCCAGCCGATCATCGTCAAGGACTGCCGCATCCAGGGCGTCGTCCGATCGGTGCTGCGGAAGTACTGAGGGCAGGAAGAGGAACGGGGCGTGAAGACGCGTTAGCGTCGCGCCCCGGGACTCGGAACAGCCCCGCTGGGTCTCGGGCATGATGCCGGGCCCTCGCGGCCGGAAGAATAGACAGACTCATCCAGACCGGCGGCCGCGCGG
>JAEYNG010000391.1 GCA_023412695.1 Planctomycetota bacterium
GGCGCTAGGCGGGCAGGGTTACGCCTGCACGAGCGTCTTGAAGCCGCCGTAGGACATGCGCTTCATGTCGAACGGGGTGTTCTGCGGATCGCAGAGGTTGGCGATGCGCGGGTCCTTCATCACCTTCGCGTTGATCTTGTTGCGGTCGGCCTTGGACTTGTAGGTGATCCAGGAGAAGACCACCATCTCGGAGGGCTTGGCCTTGGCGACCTTGGGGAATGGCGCCCCGAACTTGACCTTCATGTCATCGCCCGTGCATTCGTGGTAGTCGAGCGCGCCGTGCTCCTTCCACACTTTGCCGGCGACCGAGGCCATTTTCTTGTATTGCCGGAGCTTGCTCTTGGGGACGACGAGCAGGAAACCATCGACATAGGCCATTGTGTTTCTCCGTGGAGGTGTTCGTGTGCGGGCCGACAGTCTAAAGCAAAGGCGGCAGACCCGCCACTCGGCGGGCGTCGGTAATCTGACCGTAGTGGACCATGGTGTGCAGCGCGATCACCGTGTACACGCTGGCGATCGTGGACATGAAGGGTTCGAACATCGGCGGCACGTTCCGCGGCCGAGAGTCGAGCTCGCTGTCCGACAGCAATTGCAGCCGCGCGACGTTGGCGGCTCGGACGCGGTGGAACGTCTCGCGGACCTCGGCGTACGGCGGATAGGCCGACGCGTCGGCGAGCGGTTTGGTGCCGGTGCCGAAGAGCTTCTCCCAGTGGGCGACTGGGTTCGGCTCGCCGAACAAGATCTGCGGCACCGTGCCCTCGATGTACGCCAGGTGCCCGAGGGTCCAGAGGGCGTGGTTGCCGTCGCCGCCCTGGGCACCGGGCGTGGAGGGCGTCATCGCGGCGTTGTCCATGCCCGCGAGCACACCTTTGATGCCCTCGTCCGTGAACTCGAGGGCGAACTTCAGAAGCTCGGTCGCTTGCAAGGGTGGCTCCGGCGAGTGAAGACAGATGTGGAAGGCCGCTGGGGAAAACGGAAGAACTGCTGATTGTTACCGTGCGGGCTTTGCCGCCGCGCGGCGCTCGGCGAGCATCCGGATACGGTCCAGCCCGTGCTGCCAGCCGCTGTGCACGCCCTCTGTGTCGTCGGGGGGAATGAGCCCGAGCGCGCGATGCGTGATGCGGAGCAACGTTCCGCCCTGCTGAGGGATCAGCCGGTACTGCACGTGCGACATCGCGGGGTAGGACATGAACATCGGGCCGCAAACCTCCAGCAGCGGGTGGGGGTGCGGCGGGGGCTTGATGACCTGCACATGCCCCCAGAAGTGCCCGCTGTTGTTGCCGGTGTCGCGGTACCACCGGCCGCCCGGCCAGGGCTCGATCTTCATCGGGAACGGCGTGCCGCCGGGCATCTCGCTCCCCGGCCCCATCTCCTCGAGCACGGATTCGAACACCATCTCGACAGGCGCGGCGATGGTGATCTCCTTGATGATGCTCAGCGTCTGCGGGGAATCGGCCGCGGCTGGCGGTGGGGGGGCGATCATGGACGTAGTCATGCCTGCTTCTCCTTCTTCGCGGCGGCTGCCGCGGCGGCAAATGGGTGATCGTGCGTGCGAGCCTTCGCTTCCGGGCGCTGCTTGATGCGGTCGAGGTGGTGCGTCCAGAAGCGTTCGAACGTGCGGGTCCAGTCGTGCACGGCCTTGATCTCCTGCGCATTGAGCTGGTACACGCGGCTCTGGCCCTGCCTCTCAACGGAGACCAGGCCGACCTCGCGGAGCACGCCGAGGTGTTTGGAGACGGTGGGTTGCGGCAGGCCCAGTGTCGCGACAATGACGCCGACCGCGACCGGCCCAGAGGAACCGAGCAGGTCGAGGATCTGCCGCCGCCGCGGCTCGGCGATCGCGTTGAAGATGTCGGAGGTGGTCGGGGCGCGGGCCATGATCACAGTATATTCCCATATCAGAATATATCAAGCCGTTTAGGAACCTTCGTGCTCTCATGCCGAGCGTTCAATAGCCCGCCGCGTGGCCGTCCTTGCGCGACTCCGACGCCCCGCAATACACGCCTGTCATTGGGTCGCGCATGATCGCTTGATACCCGCCGAAGTACGGCGTCGCCAACGGCTTGATCGTGTGCCCACGCCGCTCAAGCTCGCGGATCGTCGCCTCCGGGAAGCCGGGCTCGAGGCTCAGCACGCCGCCATCGCTCATCGGCTTCACCATGCCCACCGGCTCGGTCGAGCCGTCGTGGTGAATCCGCGGCGCATCGCCCGCCTGCTGCAGCGTCATGCCGAAGTCGATGAGGTTGACAACGATCTGCGCATGCCCCTGCGGCTGCATCGCCCCGCCCATCACACCGAAGCTCATCCACGGCTTGCCGTTCCTGGTGATGAATGCCGGGATGATCGTGTGGAATGGCCGCTTGCCCGGCGCAAGCGCGTTCGGATGGTCGGGATCGAGCGCAAACTGCTCGCCGCGGTTCTGGAGCATAAAGCCCAGTCCTGGCGGCGTCATGCCGCTCCCCATACCGCGATAGTTGGACTGGATGAGCGACACCATCATCCCGTTCTTGTCCGCGACCGTCAGATAGATCGTGTCCGCGCCGGTGGGGATGTGCCCCGGCTCGCACGCTTGCGCGGCGACATCCGGCTTGATTAACGCCCGCCGCTCGGCCGCATATTCATCGCTGATGAGCCACTCGATCGGCGCCGGCTGAAACGCCGAGTCGGCGTAGAACCGCGCCCGATCTTCGAACGCCAGCTTCTTCGCCTCCGTGAACGTGTGGACGTAGTCCGCGCTGCCGAACCCCATCGCCTTCAGATCAAATCCTTCAAGGATTTTCAGGATCTGCAACGCGGCGATGCCCTGCCCGTTGGGCGGCAGTTCCCACACGTCATACCCGCGATAGCTCGCCGCGACCGGCTGCACCCATTCGCCCGAATGCGTAGCGAAGTCTGCCGCCGTGATGACACCGCCGTGCTCGGCCATGTACTCCTCGATCACCCGCGGCACCTCGCCCGCATAGAAGCCCGCGCGGCCATGCTCCGCGATCCGTTCAAGGGTCTTGGCCAGATTGGGGTTCTTCCAGATCTCCCCTGTCCGCGGCGGCCGACCGTCAAAGGTAAACTGCTCCCTGAACCCGGGCATCGTCGCGTGCACCCGCGCGTTAGCGGCCCACCCCTCGGCGATGACCGGCGTGATCGGGAACCCTGACCGCGCATACGCGATCGCCGGCGCGAGATTCTCCCGCATCGGCAGGTTGCCAAACTTCGCGTGCAGCGCGAACCACCCGTCCACGCATCCTGGCACTGTGACGGGCAGCGGCCCGCTCCGCGGCACCGCATCCAGCCCGCGCGACTTCACCAAGTCGATGGTCAACGCCTCCGGCGCCCGCCCCGAGCCGTTGTACCCCATCAAGTTCCCCGCCCGTGGCGACCAAACGATCGCAAACAGGTCGCCCCCGATGCCGCACCCCGTTGGCTCCATCAACCCCAGCGCCGCGTTCGCAGCGATCGCCGCGTCAACCGCCGTTCCACCCTTCTTCAAGATGTCCAGCGCGATGTTTGTCGCCAGCGGATGACTCGTCGCGGCCATCCCGGACGTCGCGTACACCTCTGACCGTGTCGCTCGCGGCAACGTCGGAGCCGGTGGGGTGGTGGTGGGGTCATCCGAGGGAGCAGTGTGTGGGTTTGCGATCGTCATGATTGCCGTGATCGAGAGCGCGTGGAGGAGGGCCATGGTGTTTCCTGGTGACTGGCGAGCATGCCGCGGTCCAGTCTACCGCCGAGCGCTCCGGGCGTCGCCAAGGTGCCGGGCCGATTGATCATTATGTCCAGCCCCAGACGCCGCTGGACGGAACAACCGGCGATCATCGCCTGCTGATGCGTCCGATCTGGGCCTCACGCCGCGAGGCGTGCACCTTTGCTCAACCAGCGTGCGCACACCGCCAGGAGCGACGCGCGGTCGATCGGCTTCGTGGCGTAATCGTTGCAACCCGCTCGCATGCACCTCTGCCGGTCGGAGTCCATCGCGTTCGCCGTGATCGCCACGATGGGAGTCGTAATGCCCATCGCCCGCAGCCTGACCGTCGCGTCATAGCCGTCGAGTTCCGGCATCTGCATATCCATTAGAATCAGGTCATACGGCCGCCCGGCCGCGAATGCCTCGTGCACCCGATCGACGGCGAGCGCGCCGTTCACGGCGGTCTCCACTGTCGCGCCGGCTCGCTCCAAGAACGTCGTGAGCAGCCGGCGATTGTCCGGGCCGTCCTCGGCAAGCAGGATGCGGCCCTGCAGCCTGATCGCTCCGTGCTCTTGCGGCTTCGCACGCGCCGTCGCACCGGGCAGTTGTTCGCTGTGCACGCTGGTGTCAGCCGGCAACCGGACAGTGAACACGCTCCCTCGCCCAGGCTCGCTCCGCACACCGATGTTCCCGCCCAGCAGTTCGACCAACCGGCGGGAGATCGCCAGGCCAAGCCCTGTTCCGCCGTGCCGGCGCGACATCGACGAGTCCACCTGCGTGAACGGCCGGAACAGGTGCTGCATCTGCTCCTCGTTCATCCCCACGCCCGAGTCCCGCACGTCGATCGCCACTGCGGGCCGCCCCTCCCCGCCATCGCGCCGCACGACAACGTCGATCGCTCCCGAGTCCGTAAACTTGACCGCGTTGCCGATCAGGTTCACGAGCACCTGTCGCAGCCGGAACGCGTCCGAGTCGATCTGGCGCGGCGCATCGTCTTCGAAACGGAGCGTCATCTCCAGGCCTTTGTCCGCCGCCCGGACCCGCATCATCGATTCGACCTCCGCCAAGACCGAGTCGAGGTGTATCGGCGTCCGTTGCACGATCAGCTGTCCCGCTTCCACCTTGGACAGGTCCAGAATCTCGTTGATCAGCTCCAGCAGGTGGTCGCCGTTGCACCTAATGATGCGTACGTAGTCCTGTCGCTCGTGCTCGGCGAGCGTGCGGTCGCGCAGCAGGTCCGCGTACCCAAGGATTGCGGTCATCGGCGTGCGGATCTCGTGGCTCATGTTCGCCAGGAACATCGTCTTGGCGTTGCTGGCCTCCTCCGCCGCGCGCCTCGCCTCGACAAGCTCGGCCGTCCGCTGCTGCACCTCGAGCTCGGTCGCGTCGCGGCCGGCTTCCACGCGTGCGCGGTCCAGTGCGAGCTGCCGCATTTCCCGTGTGCTGTGGATACACGCGGGCATCAGGAACAGGTCGATGAACAGCACCCACCCGGCGTGCTCCAGCCAGCGCCACGGCCCACCGATGACCGAACCGAACACCGATTGCGGCCAGTAGACTCCGCGAGCCCAGTGGTCGATCGCGATCGTGACGGATGCGGTCAGCAGCACTTTCCAGTCGCGATAAAGCGCCAGGAACGCGAGCGATCCAAACACATGAAAGTGCGTCTCGATCCGCCCGCCGGTCAGATGGATCAGCACAGCCGAGAACGCCATCTGGGCCGCTGCGACGCAGTGCCGGGTCGCGACGCTCGCAGGCCGGAGGAACATCATCGCGATCGGCAGCGCGGCAATGACTCCGCCCAGCAGGATCGCCGTCCAGACGTGATAGTGGATCTTCGAGGTCGCGCCGACCCACGTGAGGGGCGTGAGCACCAGCGAGATTACCATTGCGCCGAGCCACTGGACAATGAGCAGGAGCGTGAACAGCCGGTTTGCCCGGCGATACACCGACCCCTGATGCTCGTGCAGCAGCGCCTCGGCACGTGCTGCCATCGTCGGGTCCGTCGCGCCAAGGGCCGTCATTCCGACACCCCCGCCGTCGCGGCAGCGTGCGGCGCAGGGAGTTCGCAGCCGAACACCGGGGCGGCCGAAGTGCCGGGGATCCGGCCGCCGAGCATCGCCTCGACCGCGGCCAGACCGGCGCTCTCGCCCGCGTCGCCGCGCGATGGCGTCAGACCGCCGGAGAACACCCGTCGTCCGTCCCGGTTGTAGAGCACGACGTAGCCCGAGGTCATGGCTCCGTGCAGATTCGATTCTTCCCCGCCAAGGTCGGGCACCAGTTCCACATCCGGCAGCGACGATGCGCGGGCAACCATGCTGTTGGACTTCCATGCCTCGTCCGCATCACGCGGCATAGCCAGCAGGATGACCACGCGGGGCCGATCAGCGGTGTTGCTGAGGATGTGTGAGAGCTGTTCGATCGTTGCCAGGGTGCACGGGCAACGCGAATGCATTGCCACGACCAGCGTCGGGCGATCCACCGGGCGCGAGACACTCGAAGCAGCCGGCCATGTCACCGGCGTCAGGCCGACCCTTCCCGGCCGGAACGAGTACTCCATGACCATTGTTCCGCCCGCAACGATCGCACCCGCCCACCCCAGCACCAGCGGAACCGCGAGCCATCGCCGCGGAGAGTGAGCAGAGAAGGGCGCGACGTGCATGGTCGGTCCGGGAAGTAAGTGGCTGAACACTGCCGGCAAGCGGCAACATCGGCGTCATCGGCCGTTTGCCGGTGACCCATAAGTCTGCGCCATGTTCTCGGACGCTTAAATCCGCACCCGCAGCCATCCGCCGTGCAGGTACCTTGCCCCGAACATGACGGCGCGCACGACAATCTCGGCGCACAGGCCGACCCACAGCAGGGCGAGGCTGGGGGAGTCATGGAACGGGTTCTCTAGCACGCCCCCGCCCAGCCACGACGGCAGCGGGATATCAACACCCGAGCACGCGTACGCCAGCGGCAGCCGCACGGCGTACGTTGCGATCCACGTCAGCCACATGACAACCTTTGCATCGCCAGCCCCGCGCAGCGCGGACCGCAGCACAATGCTGATGCCGAAGGGGATCTGCACGAGCCCTGTGATGAAGATCAGCGTCGGCACCTGCTGGAGGTGCGTCGGCTGGCCGCTGACGAGCGAGACGATCCATCGCGGCGCAAAGAGGAACGCCATCCCGGCCGCGCCCATGAAGATGATCGTTACGATCATGCACCGCTTCACCGCGCGACGCGCCGAGTCTGGGCTTCCGGCCCCGATGTATTGCCCGGCCAGCGTCGCCGCCGCCGCGCCCATCGCAAATCCAGGGAGAAAGCTGAACGCCTCGATCCGGATCGCGACAATGTGCGCGCCCATAAGCCCGCCGGTCGCGGCCGAGCCGTCCGCGGCCAGCCCGCCGCCGGCGCCCGTCACCTGCAGCCAACCGACCATGAGGATGATCAGGAAGTTCCCCAGCCACATGCCCAGCGTCTCGATGAAGTTGGGCAGGCCCACGGCGATCAGCCGCCGCTTAGTGTGCCAGTGCGGCCGCAGCCGGTGACGCTTCAGCCGCACGACCGACGCGCCGCGGATCAGCAGCGCAAGCACGATCGCCGCGCCGACGTGCTCCCCAATCACCGTTCCCCAGGCGATGCCGCCGATGCCGAGATCGAAGCCGAACGGGTTGGCGTAGACGACCTCGCGGTGCGCCACGCCGCCGACCAATGTCGTTCGCACAAGGTCCACGCCCGAGAGCGCCCACGAGGCGATGATGTTCACGATGTTGACGACGACCATCGCCAGCAGAGGACGCACCGAGTCCCCCGCGCCGCGCGCGCAGGCAATCCCCGCCGCGAGCACGGACAACGCGGGGACACCGATCGCGCAGACGTGGATGTAGGACCTGAACCCCTCCGCCGCCTCGCCCGTCAGGTTCATCACGTGCGACATCGGCCCGGCCATCGCCGCGACGATTGCGCCGGTCAATACGCCCGTCAGCACCGCAAGGATCATCGTCTGGCCGGTCGCGGCGTGCGCCACCGCCAGCCGCGATGCGCCGACGGCTCGGCTCACGAGGGCTGTTGCGCCGACGCTGATCGCCATCGCCACCAGCCCGACGAACCACAGGATGTACGACGCACCGCCGATCGCGTCAGTCGCCGCCTCCGAGAGCTGCGCCGACAGAAACGTGTCCGTCAGCCCGACAAGCGACTGCAGCGAGCTCTCGGCCATGATCGGCCACGAGAGCGTCCAGATCGCCGCGGCCATCGACAGCCCCGCGAGCTTGCCGCTCTTCAACGAACCATCCGGGTTCAACCCAGCTG
>JAEYNG010000467.1 GCA_023412695.1 Planctomycetota bacterium
TGGTAATCAAGCCCGATATACACTGGTCCCTGTTGCATGCCTGTTGCTCCTGAATGGGAGTTGCAGCTCCCGCCAGACATGATCTGCCTGGAAGGAGCAACAGGTCTTCATCCCCATCGAGATCGGCTCTGCTCTGAAAGCCGATCTCGGTGCATGAGCTGCCTCATCCCATACCCCGTCCCCGCCCCATCCTCCGCGCCGCTGCTGCTGCTCGGCTCGGCTCGGCCGTTATATTCCGTCGGCGCCGCTGACGGTCACCCATCCGTGACAATCCGTGTCATCCGTGGCGAATTCCTGCCTCTTCGGATCCGCGGCCTCTCCCCTCCGCATACAGCCCGCAGCTACGGCGCGGCCACTCCGCCGAAATCAATCCCCCTCAACCCGTTCCGCGTGTAGCGATAGAACCCCACCACCCGGTCCCGCCCGCTCGCGCTCACCGCCCGCGGCTCCCACGCATCCGGGTTGTAGTCAAACTGGTACCCGCCCGTGCTCGACGGATTCCACGGGTCCCACCCCGGGTCCGAGTCCTTGTTGTTCCGGTACGCGACCGATCCGTCAAAGCACAGCGTGTTCACGCTCGCGCCCGGGAACGCGTAGTACGTCTCGCGCTTCCCGTGCCGCGCGTGCCCCTCGTGCAGGAACACCTTCTGCGACGGGAACAACACCTGCGAGATGCGGAGCTGATCGAGCTTCCAGATCGTCGCATTCGAGAACAGGAAGTGGTTCGTGCCGATGTTCCGAAGCCGCCGCGAGTAATCCGCCGGCGCGGCCGAGGTCTGCAGCCCGTCGAACGCGCTGATCGTCACCTCGTACGACGACGAGTACGCCCACCGGATCGCCCGGTTCCCGTCCGCGATCGGCGGCGTCACCGAGCTCGGATACGGCGCCGCGGCCCCCGACATGAAGTCGTCGATATTCCGCGCCCACCCCAGCCGCACACGGTCCGACGGACAGGTGTAGATCGGCTCCGGCAGCCGCGCCGCGAGGTAGTCAAACAGCACGAAGTGCCCGTAGAGAAGCTGCGGCAACAGCGTGTTCTCCCTGGCGTGGTTCCTCCCCGTCAACCGCCGGAATGTGTCGACGTACTGTGACCGCTGCGCATCCATGTCGTTCCCAACCGCACGCAGGTCGCCGTACTCCGACCCCGCCGCGTCCCGCACACGCCACGAGTAGTTCCAGATGTTCTCCTTGTGATCCGTCGCGTACGACGCGCTCGACAACCCGAGCTGCTGCATCTGCGTCGCGCACTGCGTCAGCCTCGCCGCCTTCCGCGCCGCCCCAAGCGCGGGCAGCAGCAGCCCCACCAGCAGCGCAACGATGGCAATCACCACCAGCAGCTCGATCAGCGTGAACCCCCGCCAACGCCCGCACCCCGCCGGTGACGCTGGACCATCCATGTCGCTGCCCCTTCCGCCGATGCCCCCGGCCTGTGCCAGGACCGAGGCGGCATTTCCAGTCTAACACACGCGGGCGCCGGCCACATGAGCTCACCCTCATCTTGCCCGACTTTCCAGATCCCCCTTGAATCCGCCCGCAGTTGCAGTATTCTGGGCAAATCTCTGCGTCCGCGGCAGCGTCGCCGCGATCGGTACAAACATCCAGGCCCCGGTCTGCTCGTCACCGGTGTGGCCGCGATGCACTGTGCGTCCACAATGGTTAAGGAGGCCTCAATATGCGCCGCATTACTCCAATCGCCCGAATCGCCGCAGCCGCAGGCCTGGCGCTCTGCTCGACGGCCGCCCTTGCCGGCCCCGGCGTGACCATCACCCCCATCGTGCTCGAAGGCGACCTTTACACCGGCTTTCCAATCGCCAGCGGCTTCGGGGCCTCCGAGAACCACGCCATCAACAACCTCGGCGTGTGGCTCGTGGAATCCGACACGACCGACCCGGCCACCGACTTCGACGGCCTCGTGATCCGTGGCGAGGGCGCGGCCGGTCCCCGCACCGTCCATTTCACGGAGGGCCAGTCCCTCGCCCTCCCGGCCGGGTCCTTCCTCGATTCCTTCGACGCGCTCTCCATCAACACCGCGGGAAACACCGCCCACAACTTTTTCCTCGATGGAACCGCCGGCGGTTCATTTGATTCCGGCGTCTACTTCAACGACATGCTGGTGATCCAGGAGAGCGCGACCTCGACCGCCTCCGGCTTTTCGACCAACACCGTTTACACCGGGTGGTTCGAAGCGCGGATCAACAACCAAGACCAGATCATCATGATGGCCTCGGTCGACGATCCCGAGATCGCCAGCACGACCGATCGGGCCGTCGTACTCGTCGAGAATCCGGCGGGCGCATACACCGAGACGGTCATTTCCAAGGAGAGTGACGCATTGCTCGGGCGGAGCGTCGTTGACTTCTCGACCGGGCCGCACTCGCTGGCCTTCCGCGACAACGCCCGCGTCGCGTTTATCGCCGACCTCGACGGGGACACCGCCGGTGACGGCGCGATCCTCCACTACGACGGTTCCACGCTGAACGTCCTCGCGCAGGAGGGCACGCCCTCCGCCATCGCCGGCCGCAACTGGGGAACGCTGCTCGGCGTCCCTATCGACATCAACAACTCCGGCGACTGGGTCATGCGCGGCGATCTCGACGGCGCAACCACCGACGACTCCCTCATCGTCAAGAACGGCACCCAGGTCATCGCCCGCGAAGGCGACCCCGTCCCCGCCGCGATCGGCGCGTTCGCCTTCACCGGCTTCGGCACTGGCGCGGTCGCCATCGACGATGCCGGAAACGTCTTCTACTTCGCACAGTGGAACGACCCCGACACCTCGCGCAACCAGGGTATCTTCGTCAACAACGAACTGCTCGTGCAGAAGGGCGTCACCCTCATCGACGGCCAGACGCTCTCCGCGCTCGCCGCTGGTGAGAGCAACTTCTCCGTCAGCCACAACGGCCGCTTCATCGTCTTCGAGGGCACCCTCGCTGACACCCGTGACGGCGCGTTCCTCATCGACCGCGGCGAGCCGTCCTGCCCCGCCGACTTCGACGAGAACGGCGATGTCGAAGTCCCCGACATCTTCGCCTTCCTCAGCGCATGGTTCGCCAGCGACCCCTCCGCCGAGTTCGACGGCGTCCCGGGCATCGCCGTCCCCGACATCTTCGCGTTCCTCAGCCTCTGGTTCGCCGGCTGCGACTAATTCGTGCCACCGAGATCGGCTTTGCGATCTCGGTGCATAAGCCTCCGGCTATTCCCGAGATGACATGCCACCGAGATCGACTTTCTTCTGAAAGCCGATCTCGGTGTTTTACCGTCTGCTCAAACTCCGGCTGTCCTCCCCTCGCCACCTCGACACCCAACACCTCGACACTTTCCCTCTCACGCCTCCACCCGCTCGAACAGCACCGCCTTCTTGTCCGGCGACAGCCGGGCGAAGTACGCCTCAATTTCCTTCAGCCCCGTCACCCGGTGCACGTACGCCGCCGCGCGCACCAGGTCCGCCTTCTGCACCAGCTCCAGCCGCGGCTCCGTGAGCGACAGCCGCGACGTATAAAACGCACACGACTGGTGCGAGATCAGCACCAGCTTCTTGAGCTGGTGCACCTCCACCAGGAACTTCAGCTCATCGACCACGCCCTGCTCCTCCAGCAGTGCCTCCGGGTGCGACGCCAGGCACGCCGGTCCCCCCGGCAGCGCGACGCGGTCATACCGCGGCAGGTTCAGGCCGTTCTGCAGGAAATCGTCGAAGTGCTCGCCCACGCGCCCGTCGGAGCAATACACCGCCGCGGCACGAATTCGAGACGCTTCATAGGGCAATCGTGATTCATAGGACATGGGCCGAGTCTATCCGGTTATGGGCAGGACCGCGAGCCGCGAGCGTGCAACGATCACCCATGGGACGCGGCCAGAACATCGACCCTCACTCTCGCAACACCCACGGCATCACCAAGCAGGAGCTCTGCGACGCCGGCGACATCTCCGCCAAGACCTTCGACATGCTCCGAAAGGCCGCGCGGGTCCGCGGCCCCAGCCACGGTGGCAACACCTGGGTCTTCACCCTCGAAGATATCGCCATGCTCATCAAGAAGGCCGAGAGCGGGTCCTTCACCGAGCGCGGCGCGTTCGCCGCCAAGGCCTGGCGCCGCCTCCTCGAGGAGCAGGGCATCGAGCTCGAGCCCATGGTCCCCAAGCGCCCCGCCAAGCAGCGCAACCGACAGCACTAGAACGCCACCGTCTCCTTGATGTCCGAGCCCCACAGCCGCGCAAGCTCGACCAGCGTCGCCCGGTGCCGCAGCACCGCCGCGTCCCCGCTCCGCACGAGGTGATCGACGAACGACCCGCCCGCCACGAGCACGTCCGTCGGGTCGGGGTAGCGCTCCTGCAACGCGGCGTCCGCGTCCCACACCGACCGGAAGCTCCGCGCCAAGGACGCCCGCGCCCGCAGCCGCGAGAAGTCCCACGCCCGCGGCGCAACCTCGGGCAAGCTGCCAACCCAACGATCATCCTGTTCATACCCCAGCCGCACGAGCAGTCCCGCGAACGCCGGTCCGAGCACAGCCGCCACGCGCCGGTCAAAGTACGTCCGCCAGTCGCCCGCCTTCCCTTTCCGCAGGAACGAGTTCCGCCGCTCACCGCTCGTCGCATCGACCTGCGCGCCTTCCGCGGCCACCTTGTCAAACGCGAACCGTTCCGCCGTCGCGACAAGCTCCTCATTCATCGGCGCAAGCCCGACGAACGCCGCCACGCGCCCCAGTTCCCGCGGCGTATCCACCAGCAGATCCTCGTACCGCACAACGCAGCGCACCTCCTCGCGCACCGACGCAGCCTCGAACCGCTCGTAATACTTCAGCAGCTCGTCGCGCTTGTGCCCGAGATACGCCTCGACCCAATCCGTACGCATCGACACGCCCGAGCCCTCGCCGCGGGCAAAGAGCCTCACCATCGCCGGGTCCATGTGCGCCAGATCGTGATAGAACCGCGACACGACCACGTCGCGCGGATCGCGTACGAGCTGCACGATCTTCCACCCCGGCAGCATCTCCGCCAGGTTCGCCGCGGGCTCGTGCTTCGCCGGGCACCCGACCGCGCGGAACGCCGACACGTCGGCCCTCTCCGCTCGCAGCGGCTCCACCAGCCGCGACAGCGGCGGACGGCCCACGCCTGATTCCCGCAGCCCGGTCCGCGGCGGAATACGCGAACGCACCTTCGCCATCGCCGCCTCCGCCCGCGAGAGCAGCTCGGGCCGCAGCGCGTCGCCGCGCGCGAGCGCGGGATCGAGCAGGCGTGCGAGCACATCGCCGACGCTCAGCCCGGCCTCGCGGATGAACGCCATCGCCTCGGGCACGCGTGTCAGCGCCGAGAGCGTCAGGCACCCGCACGAGCCCGGCCCCGGCGCGTCGAACCCGCCGACGCCCGACAGGCTGAACAGCATCGCCTCCAGCCAGTTCGAGCCGCTCTTGGGCATCGCCGTCGTGATGAACAGCGTCGGCGCGGCAACGCCGACTTCGACCGCGGCTCGCTTGGTGGACGTGATCATGGCCCAATCCATCGGCGGCCGCCCGCCCCACCCTGAAATCGTGGGGCCGCGCGCCGCGCAAACACTTTCCTGCGAGGCTCATGGCCCGTTCACGCCTTGTTCATGTGGCCGCGGAATGGTTGAGTGTGCCCGCACGCCGCGGGCTCCAAGGACGGAAAGGAGTTGCGTTTCATGCTCCTCAAAGGCGACAACGGCACCGAGTTCGAGCTGGCCCTCATCCGCGACTCCGTCGCCGAGCAGCAGGACGGCTTCGGCGACGAAGAATGGGCGACGGTCAGCTTCCGCGCGGTGACGCAGGACGATTCCTGGGAAGAGACCGCCCCGTGCATCAACCTCTTCGGCCTGGCCAACCTCGCCGAATGGCTCGAGGCGGTCGGCGAGAACAAATCGGGCGAGTTCGCGGAGATCGAGATCCTCGAGCCCGAGCTCAAGTTCTCGCTCCCCGAGCAGAGCGACGAAGAGGTCACCATCCGCGTCGGCTTCCACCTCGAGAACCGCCCCGAGGAGTACATGGTCGATGCGCCGACCGACGAGGCGGAGTTCGTGGACGTGCACCTGAGCCGGCAGACCGTGCTGGCCGCGGCCGAGGCGCTGCGGCACGACATCGCCGACGCCAAGGCCGCCGAGGATGAGGGCGACGGCCTGCTCGGCGAGGGGAGCGCGGGCGTGCTCGGACGCCCCGACCCCGACCTCAACATGATCGACACCATCGAGGAAGAGCCGCCGGGCGCGGGCTTCGGCATGGACAACGCGGGCAATCGATAAACACGGAGAGAGCACATGGCACGCAACGACGGCGGCAAGCCGGTCAACCCATTGAAGGCCCAGGGCGAGAGCAAGCGGACGACCCGCGCGATGGCGGACCACGCCGCGCCGCGTGAGACGCGCCGGCGCACGTACGAGGCGGGCGAGCCGGGCCGCTTCGGCTCCGGCCCGTCGCGGTGGTCGCACGATGCCGACACCGGCCACCCGAGCCAGCACGGCGGCGTGCGGATCGGCGAGCCGGAGGCCGACCCGCGCCGTCGCGGGGAGGACGCGCGGCCCGGCGTGAAGCGCAACGGGCCGAGCCCGGCCGACCTGCCGCGGAGCGAACGCACAGGCACGAAGCCGCACGCCAACTGGAGCGGCGGCCGCACCGGCAAGACCAAGGGCATCCGTCGCGGCAAGTCGCGC
>JAEYNG010000422.1 GCA_023412695.1 Planctomycetota bacterium
CGCTGCGGCAGCAGTTCAGCCGGATGCAGCGGCGCGTGGTGGAGCGGCTGGGGGTATGAGACGGTTCACTGCGACGGCGCAAGCCGCAACTCCCAACCGCACGTACCACACTTGCCGAAGTGCGGGTCGGTCAACGCTGCTCCGCACATGCCGCAATGGGCGCGGCGCATCCGGTGATACCTTCGGGCCTGGCGTTCAGCAACCGCCTTCGATGAGCTGAAGTACAACCCGGCCGCGAGAAGCAGCAACCCAGCGATTTGATATGCGCTCGGAGCGTTGGTGCTCCAGTCGAGGATGATCAGCAGCACGAGCGGCACCAGCCAAACTCGAAGAACGCCTTGCCACCTTGCTGCCGGTGCGGGGCTGCCCGGCAGCCACTCGACACGGTCGTGGAGCGCTTCAAGGACTTCGCTCAGCAGCCAGCCCAAGAGAATCGCCGCGACAAGCGCTGCGAGATAGATGATGAACATCCAATGCAGAAGCGACGCCACGATCACCTCGCCGCTGCAAACGCAGCCCCCGGCATCGGGAACTGCTCGCAGAGCTTGACGACCTCCGCTTTGACCTGCCGCGCAGTGTCCTCGCTGCCGCCGCTGGTCAGGACGCGATCGATCCACGCGCCGATCTGGCCCATATGGCCGGTGTCGAGGCCGCGGGTCGTGATGGCCGGGGTGCCGAGCCGGACGCCGCTGGTGAACTTTGGCGGGCGCGGGTCGTCGGGGATGCCGTTCTTGTTGCAAACGATGCCCGCGCGGCCGAGCCAGTCCTCGGCGTCCTGGCCGGTCAGGTCCGCGTTCTTCGGGCGCAGGTCCACGAGCATGAGGTGGTTGTCGGTGCCGCCGCTGGTGATGCGGTAGCCGCGCTCCGTCAGCGCGGCGGCGAGCGCCTTGGCGTTCGCGACGACGCGCACGGCGTAGTCCTTGAACTCGGGCTTGAGGGCCTCGCCGAAGGCGACGGCTTTAGCCGCGATGATGTGCATCAGCGGCCCGCCCTGCACGCCGGGGAAGAGCGCCTTGTTGATCTTCTTGGCAAGGTCCTCGTCGTTGGTCATGATGAGCCCGCCCCGGGGCCCGCGCAGCGTCTTGTGCGTCGTCGTCGGGACGACGTGCGCGTGGGGGAAGGGGCTGGGGTGCACGCCCGCGGCGACGAGCCCGGCGATGTGCGCGATGTCGGCAACCAGCATCGCGCCGCACTTGTCGGCGATTGCACGGAAGCGGGCGAAGTCGATGGTCCGTGGATAGGCCGAGTATCCGCAGAGCAGCACCTTCGGCTTATGCTCCATGCAGACCTTCTCGCAGGCGTCGTAGTCGCTGAGCTCAAACTCCGGGTGGTCCTTGGCGTAGTGCAGCGGGTAGTGCACCGGCTTGAAGAAGATGCCGGAGAAGTTGATCTTCATGCCATGGGACAGGTGGCCGCCGTCCTTCAGCACGAGCGAGGCGAAGGTGTCGCCCGGGGCCATCGTCGCCATGAACGCGCCCATGTTGGCCTGCGCGCCCGAGTGCGGCTGGACGTTGGCGAACTTGCAGCCAAACAGCTTCTTGGCCCGTTCGATCGCGAGCGTCTCGACCTGATCGTGGAACTCGCACCCGCCGTAATAGCGCGCGCCGGGGTAGCCCTCGGCGTACTTGTTGGTCAGGCATGAGCCCATCGCGTGCATGACCGCGGGCGAAACATGGTTCTCGCTGGCGATCAGCTCGAGCGTGTGCTCCTGCCGGTCGGCCTCCTTGGCCATCAGCTCGGCGATCTCGGGGTCCTGGGCGCGGATCAGGTCATTGGTCATCGCGGCGATCGGGTCGGTCTTGGCCATGCCCGATGATACGGACGCGGCCCGCCCGACAACCCATCAGCCCCGCCGCGACAAAAACGAAAGCGCCCGCGTCGGGGAGGCAAGCCGACGCGGGCCTTTCACAGAACAACGACGTGCTGTCAGTCCATGCGTCCGCGGCGTTCGGCTTCCCGTTCGGCCGCGGCACGTGTCAAATGTGCGATTCATGCGCCGGATCGCCACCCTCCAATGCGCCCGGCGCATTGCGGGAGTTCCGTCCGTGCGGGCTGGGAAAGCTGCACGGCCCGCGTCGGGGCTGGCGAGGCACAATTCCCGGACGTCTCTACACTACGCCCATGCCCATCCGCCAGGCTCGGAGCCGCACCGCCGCACGCACCCCCCGTCACCCCCGTCACGTGGCGGTTTTCCCGGGGTCGTTCGACCCGGCGACCTACGGCCACCTCGACGTGATCCGCCGCGGACGGAGGCTCTTTGACAAGCTCGTGGTGGCGGTCGGCAGGAACCCAGGCAAGGACTCGTTGTTTACGCCGCTAGAGCGGGTGCAGATGCTTGAGGCGCTGGCGGCACAGATCCGCGACGAAGAGCCAAACGAGGCCGAAGTCGTGGTCGAGTCGTTCTCAGGGCTGACGGTGGACTTCGCCCGGCAGGTCGGCGCGACGGTGCTCCTCCGCGGCATCCGGAACCTCTCCGATCTGCAGAGCGAGGTGCAGCAAGCGTTGACAAACCGGCAGGTCGCCGGGCTTGAGACCGCGTTCATCGTCGCCGGGCAGGACTTCGCGTACACCAGCAGCAGCCTGATCAAGCAGGTGACGGCGATGGGCCGCGACCTGTCGCCGCTGAAGACGATGGTCCCGCCGCTCGTAGTGAAGCTGCTGGCTGCGAAAAAGCGGCAGGGTCACCCGGTGCTGTCGAGGCTGATCGAGCAGCAGGATGGTGCTCGCGAAGTCTGAAGGCCTCAGCCGAGGACCTTGCGGCAGATCTCCATCGCCTTATCGATATGGTCGGCGACCTTGAAGTGATCGAGCTCGGCCGGGTTCTCGATCTCGTACTCCGCAAACTCCTTGCGCACATCGGGGTCAACCGGTGTGTTGTGTGAGTCGGTCTTCGCGAGTACACGTTGGGCTTCGGGAGAGAGCAGGTACTCCACAAGCCGCGTAGCAGCCGCGGGGTTTGCGCCGTTCTTCACCAACGCCACCGTATTGGGAATGAGCATCGTGCCGGTGCCGGGAAGCTTCGGGTCGGCCTTGCCGCCGGTGGGGGTGGCGCGCTCGAGGTCGCGTGCTTCCCACCCGAGGGCAACGGGCCACTGCTCGCGCTGGCCCGCGTAGACATCGTCGGTGTCGGTGAGGCCGACGCGGCACTCACCGCGTGCGACCGCCGCGACGACGGAGGCGTTACCGTCCACCACGCGTGCGCCGTTGGCCTTGAGCGCGGTGAGCCATGCCTCGAAGGCCTCCGAGCCGTGCATGTGCACGAGCGCGCCGAAGTGGCCGCGGGTCGTGCCGAACTGCGGCTTGGCGATGGCAACCCGGCCCCTGAACTCCGGCCGCAGCAGATCACCAAGCCGCTTGGGTGCCGACTCGGCCGGGACGAACTTAGTGTTGTAGACGAACACACGCCCGCGGCTGCCAAAGCCGTACCACGTCCTGTCCGATGCGCGCAGGTTCGATGGCCAGCCGCCATGCGGCTTCATGCGATCCTCGGCTTCGGGGGCCTTGGTTTCGATCAACACGCCGGCGCGGGCGAGCCGGATCGTCCCGAACGGCTCGCTCGACCACCAGACGTCCGCGCGCGTGCCCCGAGCCGCGTCATTTTCGTTCAGGAGACGCTGTACAAGCCCGGTGGTCTTGGTGGCCTCTGTGTCGAACACCGCGTCAACCTCGATCCCCGTGGTCGTCGTGAAGTGCTCGAAGAGCTGCCTGGCATAGACGGAGTCGGCGGAGGTATAGCACACTACGCGGTCCGCGCGGCGGCCGCCGAGGAGCCGGCGCGGCGCAAGCCCCATCGCCAGACCGGCGAGCGTCGCACCGGCAAAGGCACGGCGCGAAAGCGTGAACGGTGCCGCGGTGTCGGACATCAGGTTTCCCCGAGAGCAGGTGTGCGGTCGATGGTCTACGAGAGTACAAGCCCGTCGTGCGCGAGTTGCATGCCTTCCGGCAGCGCGGCGTTCGTCTCCGCGTGCCCGAGGTCGTGCGACATGTGGATGAAGTACGTCTGCTTCGCCCCTACGCGATCGGCAACGTTGATGGCCTGGTCGAGGGTGAAGTGCGTCGGGTGGTGCCGCGGACGCAGGGCATCGAGCACAAGCGTCCGCACGCCCCGCAACAGCCGCCACGATTCCGGCGGGATCGCGGAGACGTCCGTGCAGTAGGCAAGCGGGAACGGCGATGCCTCAGGCCGCGGGATCGCCAGGTCCGTGGGCTCGATCCTGAAGCCGAGCACAGGCAGGCGGCCGTGCAGCAGCCGGATGGGTGTGAACCGCACACCGAAAAGAGTGAGCGGCCTCTCGAGCTTGATCTCGTGGGCGATCAGCGTCGCAACGAATGACTGGTTGACGTTGTGGGCCGCCTCGAAGATGTGCTGGTACACGCGTCGCAGGTGATCAAGCGTGTGCGACTCGGCGTAGACGTCGATCGGTGCGTTCTGCGCGGCGTTGAAGCGGCGGACCTCGTCGAGCCCAAAGGTGTGATCGACGTGGTTGTGCGTATAGACGACCGCGTCGCAGCGTGTGAGCCCGGCGCGGAGGGCCTGCTGACGCAGGTCGGGCGTCGTGTCGATCAGGATCGTGCGGTCTTTGCCCGCGGCGTCGGTGAACTGCACGCACGCCCCGGTGCGCAGCCGCTTGTCGCACGGGTCGCTGGACGTGCACACCGCGCAGGAGCACGCGATGAGCGGGACGCCCGCGCTGGTGCCGGTGCCGAGGAAGGTGAATCGCACGCCGGACGATATGGCGATCGGGACCGCCGGGCGGTCGATCGTCGTGTCAGTACCACCAGGCGGATCGCGCGGAGTCGCCTGACGACCCGCGATGATCCCGCGTCGGGAAGTAGTAGATGAACGTGTCCCGACGGTCGCGGATGCGCACGCTTCGTGCGCGGGCAAGGTCCGGCCGCGGGCCCTGCGGCCAGTCCTCGATCGCGGTCCGTGCAAGGGTGGACCGGGGGTTCAGGC
>JAEYNG010000028.1 GCA_023412695.1 Planctomycetota bacterium
CTCCGCCGCCGCGCCCAGCCAGCCCCGGGGCCCGGCGATCTGGGCCGGCGGGGCGTAGGCGATGAACCCGCGCGGCGCGCCGCGCAGACGCACCTTCTCGACCGTGACGCCGTCGGCCGACAGCACCACCAGCCCGCCGCTCGAATAGTCCGCCGCGACATACTCCATGCGGCCGTCGCCGTTCACGTCCGTCAGCCGCGCTCCGGCCGCGGCCGAGACGCCCTGCGTCCGATCGCCGTCGGCGATGAGCTGCGCGTTGATCGCCTCCGGCCCGCCCGGGGGCTGCGTGTCGGGGCCGGCGTCGGGGTCAGGGTTCTGCCGATCGTCAACGCCCTGCGCGAATCGCGCGAGCGCCTCGTCGGAGTACAGCCGCTCGCCGCGGAGCACCCGCTCGATCCGGTCCGACAGCGACTCCTCGAGGTCGAGGTGCCCGCCGAGGTCGATGTCCTGGATGACGCCCTTGGCGTCGATGATCACCGTGCACGGGATCGCCGACACGCGGTACGCGCGGCCGAGCTCGCCCTCGAAATCCAGCACCTGCCGGAAGGTCAGGTTGCGGCTGCTCACGAACTCGCGGACCTTCTCCTCCATCCCCGCGCGGTCTTGGTTGATGCCGATCACCACCACGTTGCGTCCGGCGAACCGCTCGGCGACCTTCTGCACCTGCGGCATCGTTACGATGCACGGGCCGCACCACGTCGCCCAGAAGTCGAGCACGACGACCTTGCCGCGGAGCGCCTCGAGCGACACATCGTCGCCTGCGAGGGTCTGGGCCTCGAAGACCGGGGCCTCGGTGCCGATGAGCGCCATCTGCGCCGCGCCGCCGGGTGCGCCAAGCTCGAAGTTCTCGACCTTCCGCATCGACGCCGCGGGCTTGTACTCGAACGTCGAGGCCGGCATCGGCTCGTTGACGCGGATGTCGGAGAACGTGTACAGCAGCTCCGCGCGGTCAACCGTCCGCGGCGTGCCCGGCAGGTCCTGCCCCGGTGCGCCGACGAGCATCTCGCCGAACGTCTTCGTCAGGTCGATTCGGATCTCTTCCAGCAGGCCGGTTTGGTCGCTGAACCACGCGGAGAACGGCGATGCACCCAGCCCCTCCATCGCCGGGTCCGTCACGCCGCGGATCCGCACGCCCGGGCGGCCGTTGCGTGCCTCGGGCGCTGCGCCCGAGAACGTGGTGCCGGACCGGAAGAAGGACTCGACCCCCGCCTGCCCCTGGTCACCGAGCAGGATGAGCGCGGGCCGGTGCTGCTGCAGCAGGCTCAGCGTCGGGTCCTGCGCGGTCATGTTGATGTCCGCCGGCGCCGCCGATTGGATGTACTGCCCGACCGACTCCATCACCGCCCAGAGCGACTTCCCGTCGCAGATGATCTGCAGCTCGTCTGTCCGCGCGGCGAAGCGATCGGGCCGCTGGAAGAAGAACTCGATCCCGTTGGTCGTGCTCTGCTCGACGAGTTCGCCGTTGCTGTCCTTGCCGCGGAGATCGAACGTCACCTCCGCGCGGTCGCGGTACGCGCTCGCCGTGCCGTACACGCGACGCGCCCGCTCGAGCACGGTCCGCACCTGCGCGGGCATCGCCGCTCCGCCGTTTTCTGCCGGCTGCACGGCCGCCGCCACGGGCGATACTTCCGCCGCAATCGCCGCCCCCGCACCGCCCAGAAGCCCCGACACCGCGAACGCCGTCGCCCTCGCAATGCTCAACATGGTGTTCTCCAGATGATCCTCACGCCTCAGCGCCGGCCGCGGCCGCTTCGCCGGACCCCGCCCTGCTTCTTCGGCACGCTCGCCGGAGCGGTCCCGCGGGCCTTGCCCTTGGGGCTCGCGCCGCCGTCCTTCTTCCGCGCGGCCGCGGCCTCGCGCCCCGGCTTGGCCGCCGCTTTCTTCGCGGGCGATGCGCTCGCCGGCTTGCTCGCCTTCGGCGGGGGCGCATCGTCCTCGAAGAACGACGACGCGTCCGCGTCGGTCAGGCCGTCGTCGTCACCATCGAAGCCGTCCCCGACCTCGATGTCCCCCGCCTCCCGCTCAGATGTACCGAACTGCGCCAGCAGCGATGCATCGTCCGCTTCGTCGCCGACGCCGATCGCCCGGCCCTTGCTCGCGGCGTGGCGGCCCGACAGCAGATCGTCCAGCTCCGCTCGCTTCCGCGCGCGGATCAGCAACTTGATCGGCACCTCGCCGAGGTCGAGCTCCTCGCGCAGCCGGTTCAGCAGGAACTTCTGGTAGTTCACCGTGAACAGCGCGGGCGTGTTGACGACCAGCACGATCGTCGGCGGCCGGACCGCGACCTGCGCGATGTAGTACGCCTTGGCGAACGTGCCCAGCTTGCTCGATGGCCCGCGCGTCGCGAGGATGTTCCGCAGCACGCGGTTGAGCTTCCCCGTCGAGACGCGCCGGTTCGACTGCTCGAACAGCTCGAACGCCAGCCGGATCGTGTCCTTCACGTTGATCCCGCGGTCGGCGGAGATGAACGCGATCGGCGCGAACGGCAGGCCCTTGAGCTCTTTCCGAAGATACTCCTCGTAGATCTCCGGCGAGAGCGCCTTGCCGCGGTGCGGGCCCTCCGTCGCCTTCTTCCCCTCCACCAAGTCCCACTTGTTCACGACGATCACGCACGGCTTGTACGACTTCTGGATCATCTGCGCCAGGTGCTGATCGACCTGGCTCGTGGGCTCGGTCGCGTCGATCATCAGCAGC
>JAEYNG010000478.1 GCA_023412695.1 Planctomycetota bacterium
ATAGAGGTCTTCGGCGCAGCAGGGGCACTCGAAAGGAAGCTGGTCCGCGGCCTGCTGAAGCTCCCAGCCGGTATAGCCGCAGCGCGGGCAGGCGCGCTGATGGATCCAACTGGGGGCGGCGGTACGGACCTGTGCCACGATGCGAATATACCATCGAGAGGCGGCTGTTCAAGCCCCTTTGCGACGGGTGAATGGGGATTCACCGGAGGTTCGGAACGTGCGACGAACAGACCGCGGCTGGTGGCGGGAGGTGTTCCTTCGCGCGTCGGAACGAACGCTCGGAGAGGGCTTTGACGCGGCGACGACGCCGCGGGAAGCGTGGGAGGCGGACGAGCTCGGACAGAGGCGCGCACTCGACCGGGCGTTCGTGCGGTGCGTGCTTGGGGAGGGCTCGGGAGAACCCGCGAAGTTGAGCAGCGCGGCGGCGGGGCTGTGGGCCGCGGCGGCGGCGGGGCGGCGGCCGGTGGCTCCGTTCGCGCGGACCGGTCGGCTACTGCAGGTCGATGAGCGATCGACGATCGAGCAGGAGACAGAGGACGAGCTGTCGGGGATCCATGCCGCGTGGCGGATGGCGCGAGTGACAGGCGATTCTGCGCTGCGTGCGCGGTGCCTTGAGGCGGCGGCGTGGTGCGTAGAGAACCTTCAGCCCGACAACGCGACGAACCGGCCGTGGGCGGCGCACGTGTTCGCGGAGCTGTGGCTGCGCGAGGGCGATGCGGGGGCGGCGCTGTATGCCGAAACGTTGCTGCACAACTGCCAGGTGATGTTCGGCAGGCCCGACCGCGTGTCGGCGCTGGTGCTGTGGGACGCGTCGCGGGAGCTGGGGGATCAGACCGGCTGAGCCTGACCGTTGCGCACGCGGGACCACTGCGCGAGCGTGGTGTTCGCATCCGCCGGCCCGTGCTTGCGGACGGCGGTGGCGGCGATCAGGCCCATGAAGAGGGGCTGCGGTCGTGCGGGGCGGCTGGTGAGCTCGGGGTGGAACTGGGCCGCGATGAAGAACGGATGCGTTCCGGGCGCGGCAGGCTGGTCCGCCGCGGGCGTGGGCAGTTCAAGCACCTGCATGATGGGCTGGGCGGGGTGACGTCCGGAGAAGACCAGACCAGCGCCCTCCAGCCGTGCGATGTAGTCGGGGTCCACCTCGTAGCGGTGGCGGAAGCGCTCTCGGGCGTGCATGGTGCCGTCGGCTGCGGGCGCGGCGAGGCCGGCGTGGTTGCCGGGCATGGGGAGCCCGTAAAGGAACTCGGCGAGGGTGCCCGGGGAGATGATGACCTCCTGCCCGCCGAGGCGCATGGTGCCGCCGAGGCCCTCGATGCGTTTCTGATCCGGGAGCTCAGAGATCACAGGGTCCGGGCATCGGCGGTCGAACTCCGTCGAGCCCGCGCCCTTGAGGCCGAGGACGTTGCGCGCGTACTCGACGACTGCGACCTGGAAGCCGAGGCAGATGCCGAGGTAGGGGATGCGGTTCTCGCGGCAGTGGCGGACGCAGGCGATCTTGCCCTCGACGCCGCGGGAGCCGAAGCCGCCGGGGACGATGATGCCGTCGAGCCCGTCGAGCCGCTGCGCGACGTTGGCCGGGGAGATGTCGGTGGTCTCGATCCAGCGGAGGTCGATCTCGACGCCGAGGTGGGCGGCGCAGTGCTCGATCGCCTTGTCGATCGAGGCGTAGGCGTCGCGCATCGAGACGTACTTGCCGGTCAGGCCGATCGAGACGCGCCGGCGCTTGGGGCGGACGAGGCCCTCGTAGAAGACGGCCCACTCCTTGCGGCGGCGGTCCTCGATCGAGGTGTCCACGCGGTCGTGCAGGTCGAGCGTCGAGAGGATTTCGCGGTCGAGCCCCGCGAGGCGCATGTCGTCTGGGATTGTGTACACGCTCGGGCGGTCGTGCATGCTGAACACCCGCCGGAGCGGGACGTTTGAAAACATCGCGATCTTCTGGCGGACCTGCTCGGAGATGGGGTCGGTCGCGCGGCAGGCGATCATGTGCGGCTGGATGCCGGCCTCCATGAGCCGCTTGATGCCGAGCTGCGCGGCCTTGGACTTCTGCTCGCCGAGGGTCTGCGGCTTGATGATGTACGTCAGCGCGACGAAGCAGACCGCGTCGTCGCCTTCCTCAAACGCCAACTCGCGCAGGGCCTCGATGTAGAAACCGTTCTCGTAGTCGCCGACGGTGCCGCCGACCTCGACAAAGACCACGTCCGCCGGGCGTTCGCCGTCGCCGTACATCGCCAGCTCGCGCAGGCGGCGCTTCACCTCGCCGGTGACGTGGGGGATCCACTGCACGTCGCGCCCGAGGTATGCCCCGTGGCGCTCGCGGTCGACGATCGTGGAGAAGACCTGCCCGGAGGTCATGAAGTTCTTGCGGGAGAGGTCTTGGTCGAGCAGCCGCTCGTACGTTCCCAGGTCCATGTCGCACTCGGTCCCGTCGTCGAGAACGAAGACTTCGCCGTGTCGGAACGGGTTAAGCGTCCCGGCGTCGATGTTCAGGTAGCCCTCGAGCTTGATCGGAGCGACGACGAGGCCTTTGTCCTTGAGGAGCTTGGCGAGGCTTGAGGCGAAGATGCCCTTGCCGAGGCCGCTCATCACCGTGCCGAAGACAGCGACGTACTTGTGGCGGCCGCGGCGGTAACCGTCGGGGATCGGGGAGTAGAACTCGGTGTCGGTGGAGCGGTCGGCCTGCTGTGCGAGAAGGGAGGAGGCGTCGTGCACCGCGGCGGGGTCGGGCTCCGCGTCGTCGTCGTAGTCTCTTGAAGAGGGTTGGACGGCGCGGGGCTCGAACTCGCCGCGCGCGGGCCCCGGCCCGGCGGCGGGGTCGGCCCGGCGGCGCCGCCGTTTCGGCGGCGATTGCACCCATGCCGCGACGGCCGACGCGGTGGAGGCCGGATCGGTCGAGACGGGATTCAAAGCGGCGGCGCTGACGTGCCGGGTGGTTGGGGACGTCCTGGACGACGGCGGGCTCAGCGATGGCATGGAATACATCTTAGCGGCGCCAAAGCGGTCGGTCATGCGCGGCCGCGTACGGAAGTACTTTGTCCACAAAGTTCGTGCCCGATAGCCTGTTGTCGTGCAGTTGATCACCAGCGAATCGGAGCTCGTCACGTTTGCCGGGTGTGCGTTCGTCCCCACGATGGGGGCGTTGCACGCCGGGCATCGCCGGCTGATCGAGGCCGCGGCCGAGCGGTCACGCGGCCGCGGCGGTCCGGGCGTGGTCGTCAGCGTGTTCGTGAACCCGACGCAGTTCAACGACCCGAGGGACCTCGAGCGCTATCCGCGGACGCTGGAAGCGGATGTCGAGGTGTGCCGCGACGCGGGGGCGAGCGCGGTCTTTGCGCCGGGGGTGGAGGACATTTATCCGCCGAAGATCGCCTCGCCTCCGCCGCCGCTGCCGCGGGTCGCGACCGAGCCGCTTCTGGAGGATGCGCACCGTCCGGGGCACTTCGCGGGCGTTTGCCAGGTGGTGAAACGGTTGTTCGAGCTTGTGCGGCCGCGGGAGGCGCTGTTCGGCGAGAAGGACTGGCAGCAGCTGCAGGTGATCCGCGCGATGACGCTGGAACAGGGACTGGGGGTGGAGATCGTCCCGGTCGCGACGGTGCGCGAAGCCGACGGCTTGGCGATGAGCAGCAGGAACGTCTTCCTGTCGGAATCGGACCGTGGTGCGGCACGGTCGCTGAGCCGCGCCCTCTGCGACGCGTGCGCGGAGCGGATCCCGCGGCGAGCGGAGGACCGCATGCGCGCGGTTATGTCCGTCGCGGGCGCAGAGGTCGAGTACGCCGTGGTAAGAAATGCGGCGACATTGCTGCCGCTGACGCCGGGGGAAGATGGGGAAGCGCGTGCGCTTGTCGCGGCGCGCGTGGGGGCCGTGCGATTGATCGACAATGCGCCTTGGCCGTGCCGGGCCTGAAATGCACAATGGATACTCCGGCGGGCAGTGCGTGGCACTCCCGAGTCGAGCTTGAAGAGAAAGGACAAGTCCCGGAAACGCCAACCACCCAGAGCAGGAGGCTGCACGAGCGTCGCACTATCGCCGCGACGGCGTTCGTGTACGAGATCGATGAGCACGGCGAGATTGTCGCGGGCTTCGGGTGCGAGACGATCGATATCAGCCGGTCGGGCCTGGGGCTCCGAAGCCGCCGGATGGTGCACACGGGCATGCGTGTAGTCGTCCAGCTGCTGCTCACGGGCGGTGCGAGCAAGGTGCTCCACGGCTGCGTGCGGTACTCCCGCTACGACGCAAAGGGGAACTACCACATCGGCGTGCGATTCGAGTCGTTCCCGATCTGTACGACTGCGCGGCAACGCCTCCGCGCGGAGGGGATGGGCTGACGCCGAACACCCCCGCCGCGAAGAAGCGAAGCTACCATGCGGCTCCAATCGAAAGGACCGCGAGTGCTGCGCACGCCCCTGCACAAGTTTCACGTCGACCATGGCGGCAAGATGGTGGATTTCGCCGGGTGGGAGATGCCCATCATGTACAGTGGGCCGGGCGGCGGCATCATTGCCGAGCACAATCAGTGCCGGACCAGCGGCGGGCTGTTCGACGTGTCGCACATGGGTCGCGTGTCGATCAAGGGCCGCCACGCCCGCCGGCTGCTGGAGCGCATCTGCTCGCGCCGCATATCGGACATGCAGCCGGGGCAGTGCCGCTACTCGCTGGCGTGCAACGAGCAGGGCGGCGTGCACGACGACATCATCGTGTACCGTATCGATGACGACGACTTCCTCGTGGTGGTGAACGCCTCGAACCGCGAGAAGATGCTGCGGCACTTCGACGCTGTGCGCACCGCGGGCGACCTGAACTGCAAGATCGACGACCGGACGGAATCCACGGCGATGGTCGCGATCCAGGGTCCGAAGGTAATGGACCTGATCGGCAAGTTCAGCCGCGAGATCCCGACGCTGAAGCGGTTCCGGTTCGCGGTGAAGAACCTCGTGATCATGAAGATCTACGTGAGCCGGACGGGGTACACCGGCGAGGACGGGGTGGAGGTGATTTTGCCGCAGGCGGCGGTGGGGATGGCGATGGGGCTCATCCTCAAGGACGCGGGGATCGACAAGCCGGACGGGCTCGTGAAGCCCTGCGGCCTGGGCGCTCGCGACTCGCTGCGGCTCGAGGCGGGCATGCCGCTCTACGGGCACGAACTGGGCGAGGACATCAACGCGCTGTCCTGCGGCGTCGATTTCGCAATCTCGCTCGACAAGGACAAGGCGGAGCTCGGGGAGAAGTTCATCGGGCAGGATGCGCTGCTGCGGACACGCGACGCCGGTGGCCCGACGCGGAGGCTCGCGGGCCTCGCGATCGAGGGCAAGCGCACAGCGCGCCAAGGCATGAAGGTCCTGTCCGCCGGCAAGGAGATCGGAGTGATCTCCAGCGCGTGCCTGAGCCCGACGCTCGGCTACCCGATCGCGATGGCGTTCCTCGACAAGGACCTGTGCGCGGAGGGAACGTCGATCGAGGTCGATACCGGCAAGGACGCGATGCTGCCGGGCAAGGTCGCGAAGCTGCCGTTCTATAACCCGACGAAGGCGAAATAAGCGGAGCCAAACGCCGCCGCTCGCCTCCCTACGATCGGGCATGAGTTCACAGTCTACGCCTCGACGCTACTTCGACAACGCCGCGACGAGCTTCCCGAAGCCGCCGTCCGTCGCCGCGGCGATGTCGCGGTACATGAACGAGGTCGGCGCGGCCGGGCGAGGCGGGTACGCCGAGGCCCGCGAATCCGCGAGGCTGATCCATCAGTGCCGCGAGCGTATCTGCCGGCTTGTCGGCGGCGAATCGCCGCGTCACCTCGTGTTCACGCTCAACGCGACCGATGCGCTGAACATGGCCATCAAGGGCGCCGCCCGGGCGTTTTCGCGAGGAACAGGCCGCACGCCGCACGCGGTCATCACCGACATGGAGCACAACTCGGTTCTGCGGCCGTGCAACGAGCTCGCCGCGGACGGGCTGCTAGAGCTCACCCGCGTCGCGGCGGACCCGGCGACGGGGCTCGTGGACCCCGACGACCTGGTCAGCGCTCTCCGGCCCGGGCAGCCGGCGTTTGTCGCGATCAA
>JAEYNG010000067.1 GCA_023412695.1 Planctomycetota bacterium
AAGAGCCGGACGGTGTACTTCGGCCCGCGGGCACAGGACGTGCTCGCAACCTTCATGGCCAGCTGCCCGGTGGATGCGCCGCTGTTCTCGCCAAGGGACGCCGAGCGCGAGCGGTACGCAGCCTGCGGCACGCACCGCAAGGCCCCCGTCGTCGCGGCCACGACCGATCGGACTATCGGGGAGGCGTACACGGTCGCTTCATACCGCCGGGCTATCCAGCGGGCCTGCGACTTGGCGTTCCCGGTGCCCGACGGCGAGGACGCCAAGGCGTGGCGGAAGGCCCACACTTGGCACCCGAACCAGCTGAGGCACACCGCCGCGACCCAGATCCGGAAGGCCTTCGGCCTCGAGGCCGCGCAGCTGGTGCTCGGGCACTCCTCGGCGCTTGTCACGGACGCGGTCTACGCCGAGCGGGATGAGTCGAAGGTGGCGGAGGTGTTGAAGAAAGTGGGGTGATCGCCCCCGAGATAGGGATGACCCGCAAACAACGGCACGGGATCGAGCGAACAATGCAGGCGGCCGAACGCGCGTGCAACGGTTGCAAGCGCGTGACGGTGGTCTCTGGGGATTCACCATGCAGAGTTGTATTGACCGACCGCGTAGTAAGGCACTGCGCCAGCTTGCAAAGGACTTCGAACGGCACAACAGGTCCTGTCCCGAGCCTCTGTATTGCTTCATGGCGGCATTGCATGCACCACCGCCGGTCTCGGAGGAGTTCCTGAATGCGACCGCCTCTCCGCTGTGGATGGCGTGGGAGCCGCATGCGACAAACGGAGATCCCGGCCTCGGCCTCGTGACGTCAGGGGTGTCCGTGGCGTTGTCACGGGAGGGCTTCGGACACATTCAGGACGGGACCCAACCGTGCCGCCTTTACCAGATCGGCGTGCTTGGCCGGCGCAACATGCGCTTGGTGGAGCAGCAACAGAAGGCGCTCCGGATAGCAAGGGAACAGTCCAACCACCAAGCCATCGCCCGCCTGCGTTATGAACTATCCCTTGGGAGTCACTCCTATGAGACCGAGAAGTGGCTCCGGGAGTACGAGCGGCTGTCGTCGCTCGCATGGCATCGCGTCCCCAAGCCGATGCGCGGCTTACACACGCCGTTCTATGTCTACCCCTTAGCGATGCATTGTCCCGCGTGGCGGTGGAATGCTCTGGCGTTCGCCCTAGCGTGGACTTCAGAAGGACCCGCCTCGCTCGCCGCTCCGCGAACGATCGTAACTACTGACGGCTTCTGCCCGGTGGAAGATTCGCTCCGGCACATCGAACGGATCGCACCAAACGCCGATCGCGACTCCGACGAAATCGTCGCCGCGCTTGAGCAACAGCGGAGCCAACTCTCGCATTGGTATGCGACATGGCCGTCATTTGATGATCATTTCAAACATCCCCTGCCCTGCTGTCGTGCCATCATGGAGTCAACTCTGTGTGATGGTTCGGTGCTGGCGATTGAAGAGTTACTGAGTCGGGCTCTAAAGCCCGCCAGCAAGCCCGACAACCGGAAGCCTAGCGGACGTTTCGCATTCCGAAAGACCGGCTGTGATTGGGAAATCGTTGTAGCGGACGAGGTAATCGCGACTGTTGGAGATAGAAAGGGCTTCGTTGACATCCAGTACCTCTTGATGAACCCCGGCGTGGAGGTGTCCGTGAAGACGCTGACTCTCTTGCACGCAAAGTGGCCACAACCCGATGACCCGAACTCGGACTCATACAAGAAGATCGACTTTGATGCACTCCAGCCGGGCGATACCAGCCAATCGATCATGGACGAGCAGACGCTCAGCGATGCTCACGACAAAATCGTGGAGCTGCAGGCCGAACTCGAGATGACCAAGCCAGAAGACCAATCGCACATCAGAGCCAAAATCAACACCATTGATCTTCTCATCGGCAAGGCGTTGGGACGCCGCGGCCGCATTAGGACGTTCGAGAGCTCAGCCGAAGGAGTCGTAAAGGCGGTTCGCAAACGTATTCGAGAGGCAAAGGCTGTGCTTGCCTCGCGACGCGGCTGTGATCATCTGAAAACGCACCTCGAAGCGATCGGTTGGTCCGGGGCGTCCTTTTACTACCGGCCGTCTGTGCCGGTGAAATGGGAAAACTCTTGAAGTAACCCCGGAAGTTCCGGCGGTAACCCCAAAAGTTCCGCCACTCCCTGTGAGCGCCTGCAAAGCGCTGACAAGGAGTCGATACCGTGCACACAGGAACGATCGGGCAGGACGCCGCGACGGGGGTGGGCGACTGCGGGACGAGCGCATCCCTTTATCTCACGCTGAGCCAGGCGGCGCAGCTGCTGCCGGGCCGACCCTCGGCCTGCGCAGTGTGGCGCTGGGGCCGCAAGGGCATCAAGGCCAGGGGAGGGGAGCGGGTCAAGCTCCAGCACATCCGTCTGGGTGGGCGGGTCTATACCCGCAGTGACTGGCTCGAGGAGTTCGGCAAGCGCCTCGCTGAGGCCGACGTTGCCCACTTCGACGCCCGCGCTGAGATCCCCTTACCTTCTCGCGACCCGGCTTACGGTCCGCCCTCGGGCCGCCAGGCGCGTGCCCGCATGCGTACCACAGCCGCGCCGCCTGCCCGCGCACACCTTGATGAGGAGCTTGACCGGGAGGGGCTGTGATGAGCACTCTCCCGGGTCCGGATCAAGTCCCCCCTGAGC
>JAEYNG010000091.1 GCA_023412695.1 Planctomycetota bacterium
GCATTCAAGTGCCACTATATCGCCCAGGATCTGGATCATGCGACGCGGTGGCAGGTAGATCCTCGTTGCAGTGCACCCCTGTAGCCTATCTGCCCCCCCCTCCAGGCGAATGCGACACCATCATTCATAACGTAAGACCAACGTCACTTCCTTGCAATAGCGGCGAGACCATAATTACTGTCATTATTACTGATGCGCAGGGCAATGTGATCGATTCATATGATCAGTGCTTCCGATGTACAGGGAACTGCGGACGCCCTGCGCCGGGTGATCCCGTCATACCTTGCTCGGAGGAGGACACGAGAACTCCTACGCTCTCTGGCGGCCAAATCCTTTCGAGACGATGTTACTGTCCGTGATCCATGAAAAGCGCGCACGGGACCTTTCAAGGTAATCGCCGAACTCGGAGCATTGTCCGCAGTGCAATCTTCTCACTCGGGGGCGGCGTCCTTCTGTCAATGTTGATCGCGTGCGCGATCACGAATGTGGGAATCAACCGCACTGCCGGCTACCCGCAGCAGGCGTCAATCGACATCTCTCTCCTGGAACACAACATTCTTCGCCTGGGAATGCCGCAAGAAACAGCCTTGTTCCAGCGAGTCGGCTATGACGAGTACTTTGCCGCTTGGACTCGCCCGCATCCAGTTATTCCGCATGCCAAAGAACAAACCCATGCAGTATTTGTGTATCATGCTGGTTTTCCGATGAAGAGCTTACGCATGAAGAGTGAAAGTGATTCTTCGAAGGGACCTCGAGCTTCTACGCTTGCCACATCAACTGGACTCCGCTTGGAATATGGAACGACAGTGCTGGCCATGCCCTATGGTGTCCTCTGGCCCGGCTTTGTTGCGAATGCGTTTGCATGGGCCATTGCCGTGCGTGCGGCGATGTTTGTGTCCATGTACATACGGACGACGCTGCGTCGCAGGCAATGTCGGTGCACCGCTTGCGGGTATTCGCTTAGCGACCTGCCTCCAAAATCCGTATGTCCGGAGTGCGGGCTGTCAAGTCAGTACAACTAAGTTAGACGTTTGTAACCAACAGCCCTATTTGACCTGCACGGGGACCGGTACTCGAACTACCTGGCGAGCAAAGCTTCGATTAATCAGTTGTTGCGGTGCCTCCAATTCCGTTGATCGTGGAACGCGGTAGATCTCGATCAATGCTATATCGTTGTTTGCCAGATCATCGATCTCAAACTCGCACCACGCCTGTGTGGGATCTTGCCAGAGAAGCCAGGGACCGCGCAGCCGCGACATCGGCGGGTTCTCTGACGGGAGTTCTGCCCGCGCAATATACCAGTAAAGACGATCCTGAGACTCTGCATCGAATCGTATTCGGATCTTGCCGTCCCGCATCCTAAACAGCTCTCCACGGGTCGCCTGTAACAGCAAATGTGCGGCGAGCCATGGTGCGTAAGGATCCGAAAGAGTGTGCCACTCCGTGTCGGAGCCCATCTGGGCAATCGAGGCACGCTTCGCCATCATTTCGTCAAAGGCCCTTTTGCTGCCGCCCACACCCAGGGATTCCCGAATGGCCGCCGCGGCAAGAGTCCCACCTTGAGCGACACCGGTTCTAGATGCTGGTTTTGACCGGGGAGGTGCTGCAGCGACGATCGAGCTTACTGCGATGATCATTGCCACTTGAAAACAGCGCCGTGTACCCAGCATAACGTGCCTCCTTGTGCAATTCTAGGCATTGCAATGGTGAAGGTGGGGACAATGAAGAAGCCGAGGTACACGGAAGAGCGGATCGCGTTCGCGACGCGGTCGCCGCCCGTCAACGTGCGGGTCCGTCGCTCGCGGCGGTCGGCGTACTCAGAACGGTGGATTTTGGGCCGGATTCCCACCGTTGTGTGGTTTATTCACAATTCGGCTTCATAGAGGATGCGGCAAAGCAGTCCCAGCGCTCAAAACCATCGATGCTTACAAAGATCGCAAGGAAACGGAGATCAAGGCCGCGGCCCGGTCCTCCTGCGCATGGATCGCCTTGAGCATGGCCACCACCTCGCGAACCTTACCCTGCGGCGCCGCTGTCATCACGTTCCTGTACCAATGAACGACGCACCGCTGCCCCGCCGCATCCGGGTAGAACTCGGCCAGCGAGTCCACCAGGCCCAGGCACTTGTCGCTGATGAACAGCCGAACGCCGGCGAGGCCACGCTCCTTGAGATTTCGCAGGAAGCTTCGCCAGCTCGCGGCATCCTCCTTCGTCCCTTCCGCCACGCCCAGCACCTCGCGGTAGCCCTCGGCATCCACGCCGATGGCGATCAGCACCGCGACGTTCTTCATCTCCCCGCCCCAGGTCCGCTTGAGCCAGATCCCGTCGAGGTAGACATAGGCGTACTCACCCGTCAGCTTCCGGCTCCGCCACGACTCGATCTGCCCGTACACCTTCTGCGCCATGCCGCTGACGGCGCTGGCGCTCACGCGCGTGCCCCACAGCACCTCGGTGATGTCCTTCACCCGCCGCATCGACACGCCCGCCAGGTACATCTCGATCTGGGCCTCTTCGACCGATGATTCCGCCGCTTGTACCGCTCGATGATCGCGGTCTCCAGCGGCAGCTTCCGAAGCCGCGGCACGGTCAGCTCCACCTCGCCGGCCTTGATGTGCAGCTTCCGCCTGTAGCTCCCCGCCCGCGTGTCCCGGCGATCGACCGGACGCTCGTACCGCCCGGCGCCGGCGACCCGATCGGCTTCTTTATCGAGCAACTGGTTCAACGTCTGCTCCACCGTCGAACGGACCACCTCGTCGAGGTGACCGCGGACCTTCTCCGCATCGACCACGATCACACCGTTCAGACTCCGGTTCGCCGTGTCGGCCGGGCCGTTGGCTGAACCTTCCTCGGTCAAAACGCTTGCATCCGCCGTGCTCCTCGATACGCTCTCCATGGGCTCTCTCCTTGAAGGGGTGCGTTCACATCACCACCTTCCTGCGGGAGAGCCCTCTTTGTCAATCTGCGCAAGATTCGGGACGTTATCCCATGTCCAGCGCCTGCTCGGCAATCAGCTCCTTCAGCCGCCTGGCCTCGTCGGCCTTCATCCCGTCGTACTGCGCTCGCCACCAGGCGTATGTCTGCTCGCTGACGCCAAGGTGCTGGACAACCTGGGCCACCGCGCGGCCCTCGGGACTCTCACAAGCGCTGGATCAGAATTCGGGGAGCAGGTCATCCAGACGCTCGGCGGATCTCTCGTACCGGCCCGCGCCGGGACACGATCCGCCTCCTCGTCCAGCAACTGGTTCAAGGCCTGCTCCACCGTCGATCGGACCATCTCATCGAGGTGGCCGCGGACCCTCTCCTTGTCCACCACCGCAGACTTCAGGCCATCCTCCGACTCAACGCTTGCAGTTCTCGCGTTCTTCGGTACGCTCTCCATGGGCTCCTTGAAGGGGTGTCTTCACATCACCACCTTCCCGCGGGAGAGCCCTCTTTATCAAAGTGCGCAAAATTCGGGATGTCATTCCGCGCGCAGGAAGGGAGCACGGGTCGAGCGGTGTGTCGACTGGCTCAAGGAGAACCGCCGCATCGGCACACGCTACGACACGCTCGCCGCCAGCTCCATAGACTTCGTCAACCTCGCCAGCATCAGCCGATACCTCCGCCTCCTCGGGTCGGATGATCTGTCAGACAGAGCCTAGTCGAGGTGCGACGCGACTTCCAGGCACTGCAGCCCGCCAGCAGCGGCCGCAACAAGCTGCAATCGACCATCCGAACCCGTTAACCAGGTGAGTGAACCATAGTTTAGCGCGGGTTCGCTCAATGAGGCAGTAGGTGTACCATCACTGGCGTCATACACCAACAGCAGTCCGCCCTTTAGTGCCGCAGCGATCCAGCGTCCGTCGGGCGAGATTTGCATGCTCGAAAGTCTGACAGTATGAATTTGAGGGCTCTTGTCGCGCACCGCCCACAACTGAGTTCCATCGAGATTGAATGCGCGAATCGTCGGACCGTCAATCGCGATGATTACTGGCGGACTCAAGATCCCTCCACGCGCAGTAATATCCATAACCTCGTAGCTGGCCGATATTCGCCGCACTAAGTGGCCATTTAGATCCAAAACCGCCAAGTCTGAAGATAGATGCGCAGCAAGCAATGCGGGCCCATGATAGGGTGGCAATAACACTGCCCTCCGAACATTGCCAAGCGTCGCGTGCCAACTTGGCGTTCCGTCAAGTCTCATAGCGATCAGGCCCTTCTGCGTGCCTACAAGTATCTCATCGGTACTGTCTCCATCTATGTTGGCCACTGACACTCTGTTAACAGCCGCGAACTGCCGAGTCCAGATCGCCGCACCATCTGAGTCGAATAAGTGCACAGTGTCGCCCCACAGCCGCGAAGCGACAAACGCTACTCCGTTGTTATGGCCAACGGACATTACATTGAGCATGCTTGGCACGTCGCGAGGACCAGAGATATTGATGGTCCTGAGTATCTTTCCATTTGAGTCTATTTCGCAAATTGTGCTAGTCCAGCGCTGGACATCCTTGTGCCATTGCGGGAAGCGCATGGCATAGATCGACTTTCCAGTAGGACTCGACTCAACATCGGCCCAAGCTCCCTCCACAAGCCACGTCGGGTTGAGCATCAAGCGTTCCTCGGCAGGAACATCCGCAATCTGGACATCGGTTGGCGGTCGGCCTACCCAAGGTCTCCTACCGCATCCGTCGCAGGTAGCGATCAATACACCAAGTAGAGCGCAGCATAGAACAACTCTAGAGGCTATCCGTAAACCGCGCAACCGCTCATGTTGAAGGCGCGAATAGCCTTGCATGGCGATGCGACTGAC
>JAEYNG010000092.1 GCA_023412695.1 Planctomycetota bacterium
GCGTCATAGAGGAGAGTGTTATCGCATATCGGCATGCAATTCGTCCTTCGCCGAAGCTACCTATTCAATTCTCCGTAGTCACGGAAAAGAAGCATGTCCATGGCATGGCCACCTACGAGCTTCAGGCCAAGCTAAGGAGTTCCGCCGAGCGTGTGAAACGACTGGTCACTCTTAAGTTCGATGGCGTCAGTTCCAGTGATCCTAACCGCATAGAAATCTCAGAAGAGAGCATCGCAATTCGCTTGGCCAACATGCCGGTCATTACCGTGCACACCGGCAAAGAGTCCTTCATTGGGAGTAAGGCTCAGTCCTTGCCTGAGGACATCTTGCTGATGCTAGGACTTGGGTTCGACTGGATTGGTCATTCTGGGTTAGGCGCATCGATCTTCGAGGCGACTCAATTAAACTCGGCGATTGCAACAAACATCGAAGTAGCGTGGGCAATCGCACGTTGCTTCAGTCGTGCGAGACGTCTGCACGACGCCTTGCGACTTGCTGAACGCTTAATGGAAACGTCGGAGTACATCCCTGTTGCGCATGTCTATCTAACTCATATTGCCAGCAGCGAAGCATATGCAATGCTTGATGAGCATGGATTGGAGATTCTGGAGCGGATCGCGAGCAGCCTCGCGACGCGCGGATACAAAGAGACAGCTGCGGCACTTCATTACTCGCGCGCGAATTTCGCTTCACAAGCGGGGCAATTTAGAAAGGCGATTCGTTATTATCGAATGGCACGCAAGCTTGATCCGAGCTATTTGCTGCGAGGCTACTATCAAACTGAGGTCGCCGGCACGAATTTCATGAACGGTCGCTTTCGCGCCGCCTCACTCCATTATGGGCTCGCGCTTCAACTCAGAAGTGACCGTTCCGTTCAGCTCCGGCTCGCCGACGCACTTCTGTTCTCCGGTGATTACCGGGTTGCGCTCGAAATGTTTGATACCTCCCTCAAGCATAGTAGCGATCTATCTGAGGCGGAGTGGTTGCTGAAAAGTCTTCTCATCGACAGGATCATTGCTGCAGCTGGCCAACCCTATCAAATACGAAAGCGCAACGCTCTCCCGTCAGGATTCGATCCAAAGTCGATGGGTGAAGAGGAAATCCGCTCCACTTGTGCTCATGCGCTTCGTCTAGATGCTTTGTGCTCCCTTGCCTGGTTCAACCTTGGTGGGGTCGCTTCACGGGCCGGTGACCTTGACGAAGCGCTTTATTCATTCCTCATCGCCGCATCGCTCCAGCGCGATGACACAGAGGCGTGGGCTAATGCAGTTGCAATAGCGCTTAACGCGAAGCGGTCGAGCAAAGCTATCGAGGGAGCTGATTTGCTCGCGACACTGGGGCTTGTTGTTGGCTATAAGGCGAATGGTGAGGATTTCCTGCTGCATATGACTTCTCGAGCTCCGGTCGATGGTCGCGAATCATTCATGAGTATGGTTCGGCGACTGATCAGCGAAATCCCACGTGCTGATGATCCGCCTCCCATCGTCAGGTTTGTGCTACCCGATGGATCTTGGAATGTGCTTCCCGGCCCAACTAGCTAACATTTCAGCCCTTCACAGGCGGAACGGATCATCATGGTCATTGACAGCATCATCGGCTGCCCATAGGTGTAGTTTGCTTCCGCCGACCGATCTCCAACACACCCAGGATCTGACATGACGGACGAAGCGGAGAGTAGTAATCAGTGCATCCTTTGCTCCAACTGCTTTGTCGATGAGGGGTTGAGGATTGACTCGTGGAAGCACGGCCTCGAACAGCAAGGTGATTGCCCAAACTGCAATAGCCCGAACGGGAGGAAGCTAACAAAGGAGCATGTCTTAGGGCTTGCCCACCGCTTCTTTGTCAGCGGCACGACCATTCGCTTCGATTATGGTGCGGCTCCGCGTGTACAATTTAACGAGCACCACTACGGCAAGAGCGACATTTCGCCGTCGCCATGGCTCAAGAACGATGTAAAGCTGATCGAGGACGCGGCCGGAATCGGCTTCTTCCACTACGGTCCGCGTTTCTGGATGTTTGGTGAAGTTGAGCCGTTGAAGGCGTTGCAAGATCCGGCGACGCGTCCGCAGATTATCCAGCTCGTGTTGAAACAATATCCTGAGCGAACACTCGCGAACGACGCATTGTTCTACCGCGTCCGTGTCTATCCTCAGCGTCCTGCTGCACCAGATGAGTACGACAGCCCACCATTGCACATCGCCGGGAAGGGACGTCTCGATTCCGCTGGCTTCGCGGTCATGTACGGTTCACAGGACATCGATATCTGCATCCATGAATGCCGCGCGACGGCTGAGGACGATATGTATGTCGCAACGCTAAGGCCTACCAGAGATCTCCGGCTTTTAGACCTCACCGCGGTTCTAAAGGAGGATGTGACGGAATTCGAGAGCTTGGACATGGCAATCCATATGCTCTTTCTTGCGAAATCCCATTCATATGAAATCTCTCGTGATATGGCGGCCGCTGTAAGAGACGCGAGTTTCGATGGCGTTATCTATCCTTCATATTTCAGCCTGCTCCGCACCGGCGGGCGCCCCTTCGAGACCGCTTATGGCCTTTCTCTCCGCCGCTTTCATCCGCAGGCGGAGGAGTACGC
>JAEYNG010000126.1 GCA_023412695.1 Planctomycetota bacterium
CGAGCGAAGACGCGATCTCCGCGGCCTGGTCAACCGCATCCTCGGCCGGGTGGGCTTGCAGGATTGGCTGCTCGCCGAGCGCACGGTTGAGCGCGCCAACGGACTTGCCGACGGCGTTGCGCACGCCGTTGCGGTTGATCTGGGCCATCTCGCGGTCGGCGATCTCGTCGAGCTCGCTGACGGAGGTGACAATGATGCCGCGGGCGACGCCGGTGCGGAACCAGAGCGCGATCATGGCCGCGGACCCGGAGGCGAGAAGGGGGGCGACCACCCACTGGGCAATCGTGCCGCCCGCGCCCACGCCGGTAGTGGACCAGACGCTGCTCTGGTGGGTCATGGCCTCATAACTCGCGAAGACGCCGGGGATGGGGAGCGAGGGCAGGACATCCCGGATCGGGATGCACAGCGCGGCAAGAACGAACGACCAAACCGCGGCGGTCACGGACCGTTCGATGCCCGGGATGCCACCGCCACCGCCGACCACGGCGCCGAGAGATGTGAGGAACAGGAGCGAGAGCGCGGCCAGGCCGCCGACGCCGGACGCAAGCGCGCTGGCGCGGTTGAGTCCCATATCCCAGCCGGTGCGGGCGGTGTTGACCTCTGTCGCCTGGGCGCGGGAGAGGGCCTGGGTCCGCAAACCTCCGACTGCGGCCTGCGCGGCGGCGTCGGGGATCTCCATCGCACCGGGTCCTTGGAGGGGGCCGGGCGTGCCGACGACGGTGAGCTCGGTGGACGCGGTCGGGCGAAGCTGCTCGGTGCGGACGTCGGTGTAGTGAACGAAACCAAAGGTCAGGGCCTGGGTGATGCCGGCGACGACGACGAGCATCGCGGCGAGGGTCACCCAGCCGCGGAGCTGGCGGACCGCGGCGCTGACATGCGGCTTGAGCATCGGGGGTGGCATGGCACAACCTCTTCAATGACAAGGAGTTGAGACAACGGCACTATCGGCGGTTTGGGGTGGGTGAAGTCCGCGGGTATGCGGGCAAGGTGGCCGGGCGGGCCGCATGTTCGGCCCGGATTGACACCGGCAAGTTCTCGGACCAGTTGATCCGCTATGCTGGCGGGTGGACGGGGGGCGTGTGCCTTTCAATGATTCCTGAAAATTGAGTAAGGACTCACCCGACCATGAGCATTTATCAGCCTCCCGCCGAGCACCCGCACCTGCAGCCGACCGACACTGGGCTGCTTGAGGCGGTGGCGTATGGCGAGGCGCGGCTGACGCCGGAGCAGGGGCTGGGGCTCTTGACCGCCGCGGGCGGCGGAGGCTTGCAGACACTGGGGCGTTTCGCCGATGCGCGGGCGCGCGTGCTGCACGGGGACGAGCTGCGGACGTACGTGATCGACCGGAACATCAACTACACGAACGTGTGCTCGGCCAAGTGCACGTTCTGCGCGTTCCGGCGGGATGTGGGGGACAGCGACTCGTACACGCTTGAGCATGAGGCGATCTACGACAAGGTCGCGGAGCTCGCGGCGATCGGCGGGACACAGATCCTGATGCAGGGGGGGATGAACCCGGAGTTGCCGCTTGATTGGTACATCAAGCTGCTGCGCGGGCTGAAGGACCGGTTCCCGCAGATCCACGTGCACGCGTTCAGCCCGCCGGAGTTCATCGAGTTCGTGCACTTCTTCGATCCGCCGGGGGACACGCTCGAGGCGAAGCTGCGGTGGGTGATGGTGCGGCTGCGTGACGCCGGGCTCGATTCTGTGCCGGGCGGCGGGGGTGAGATTTTCTCTTACCACGTGCGGCGGAAGATCGGGCTGGGCAAGTGCGACGCGGACGCGTGGCTGACGACGATGTACGTTGCGCACACGCTGGGGATGTTCACCAGCGCGACGATGATGTTCGGGCACATCGAGGGGTACGCGGACCGCGTGCACCACATGCAGCTGGTGCGGAAGTGGCAGGACCGTGCGTTGCGTGAGGCGGGCGAGCGCGAGGAGCCGACGGGGCACTACAAGGCGTTCATCTCCTGGCCGTTCCAGCGGGAGAACACGCCGCTCGGGCGCGTGCCGGACTTCGGCGCGCGCGAGGAGGACTTCGCCGCACCGGGGAGGCTTGCGGAGTTCCCGGGCGACGCGATGGCGGCGGCGAACGGGACACTGCGTGATGAGAACACCCTCTCGAACGAACAGGTGCTTGCGCAGTTCCCAGGGTTCGGACGGCGGGTGCGGATGAGCAGCGCGACGGACTATCTGCGGACGCAGGCGCTGTCGCGGCTGTTCCTCGACAACATCTATTCGATCGGCGCGTCGTGGGTGACGATGGGCCCGCACGTGGGACAGGTGGCGCTGGCGTTCGGCGCGAACGACATGGGCAGCGTGATGATGGAGGAGAACGTGGTGTCGTCGGCCGGGACGACGTACTGCCTCGACGAGGCGGTGCTGTGCCGGCTGATCCGCGACGCGGGGTTCACGCCGGCGCAACGGAACAACACGTACGACATCATCCGCGTGCACGGTGCGACGCCGGAGGCGCCGGACCTGCGCGTGAGCGATTGGTCGAAGCACCGCGCGCGGCGGATGCACCAGCAGGCGCCGAGGGAGTCAACCCCCGCGGTCATTACTGTCGGCGCCACTCGATGAGACGGGCGGAGCCGCGGCCGCGGTGATTCGCTGCGCGCGGCGGGCGAGCCAGGCGCGGCGGATAAACCACACCAGGAAGCCGATGACGAGGAGGCCGACGATGATCTCGATCTCGTGCTCCTTGGCCTCGGCAAAGATGCGCTGGGCGGCGTGGCCGGCGAAGTAGCCGATGGAGCCGATCGTGAGCGACCACGCCGCGGCGCCGATGGCGTTGTAAACGGCGAAGCGGCGCTGCGGATAGGCGGTAACGCCGAGGACGATCGGCGTGAGCAGGCGAACGCCGGGGACGAAGCGGAAAGCAAGCAGGAGCCAGCGTTCGTGCGTGTTGACCTGCGCGAGGATCCACTTGGCGCGGGGCTGCCACTTGGCGTTGCGGTCGAGCAGGAGCTTGCCCTTTGCGCGGCCGAGGAGATAGCAGAGCTGATCGCCGACGAAGGAGCCGACGCACGCGAGAACGAAGACGATCGGCAAGCTGAGATAGCCGCGGTGGGCGAAGTATCCGGCGAGCAGCAGGACGCCCTCGCCCTCGAGGCAGGTGCCGAGGAAGACGGCGAGGTAGCCGTACTGCTCGATGAACTGCTGGAGCGTCATGGAGGGGCACCCGCGGCAGATTCGATACGGACCTGTACGCCGGCGGGTATCTCGGGGTCGATCCAGTCGCCGTTCGCGGCGTGCAGCATGGCGGTGGAGAAGACCGTGGGTGGGCGTCCGGGGGCCCAGACGACGATGCGGAACTCGCGGCCCTCGAGTGTTTGCACGGTGGCGCGGCCGTGATCATCGGTTCTGGCGCGCGAGGATTGGGCATCGGTCTGGCCGAGGATCGACGCCGCCGAGAAGGGGTGGTGGCGGGAGGCGGTCTCGGCGGCGATGGCTGCGCCGGCGATGGGTTTGAGCGTGTCACGATCGCGGACGCTCAGGCGGAGCGCGGTCTCCGGGCCGCCGGGCGAACGGAGGATGCCCGATTCGGCGGTGCAGCCGGTCAGCGCGGCCGCGAGCGCGGCAAAGAGCAGGGGGGATGTTCGCCGGATCGCCATTGCGCTTCAAAGAGCCTAACATCGGGCCCGTTTCCGGGCGGGCGGTTCTGCCGCGACGCCCGGGCAGTTGTTCGGACGCTCAACGATACCCGATCAGGACCTCGACGATGAAGGCCATTGACTGTCGGCAGGGTTACGGCGTGAAGATGGACGGCAAGCTGTGCGTGATCTCCGGATACGAGTTCCGGAATCCCGGCAACCTTCGTTCGTTCGTGAACCTGAAGTTCAAGAACGTCAAGGACGGCGGGCAGTTCGAGCGCCGATTCCAGCCGAGCGAGGATATCGAGGTGATCGACCTCGACCGGCGCGAGATGGAGTATCTGTACTCCGACAGCCATGGCGCGACGTTCATGGACACGGAGACGTACGACCAGGTGGTGATCCCGGCGGATGTGCTCGGCGATGCGCTGCTGTACCTGCGTCCGAACGCGATGACGATCGTCCTGAGCCACGACGGGAACCCGATCACGATCGAGCTGCCGGCGTCGGTGGACCTGAAGATCACCGAGTGCCCGCCGGGCATCAAGGGCGCGACCGTCACGAACCAGCTGAAGGACGCGACGTGCGAGACGGGCCTGAAGACCCGTGTGCCGGGTTTCATCGAGCAGGGCGAGACGATCCGCGTCAGCACGGCCGACGGCTCGTACCGGTCCCGGTCGAAAGAGTAATGCTACTTGGGGGCGGCGGGTGGGATGACCGCTCGAGCACCCATCATCGCGCTGATCGGCCTGCGCGGCAGTGGGAAGACCACTGTCGGCAGGCTTGTCGCTACGCGGCTCGGGGTCGGGTTTGTCGATCTTGATGTTCGGACCGTCGCGCGGATGGGCGTCGCCGACGCGCGAGAAGCGATCGAGCGTTACGGGCTCGCGGCGTTTCGTGGCGCAGAAGCGGATGCGCTGCGCGAGGCGCTCGGGGCCGGCGAGTGTGTTCTGGCGCTTGGGGGCGGAACACCGACCGCGCCGGGCGCGGCAGAGACGTTGCAGGAGGCGCGGGGTGCGGGAGTGGTGCGGGT
>JAEYNG010000132.1 GCA_023412695.1 Planctomycetota bacterium
ACCCAGCACGACGCCGTCGAGATCACCGGGCTGGTGCAACGCGCGGCGGTGCAGATCGGCTCCCTCCGCCGCACTCTGGAAGAAGCCACGGAATGCGACCGCCTCGTCCGCGAGCGCATCGCCGACCTCTCCCGCCGCCTCGAACAGGGCGAACGCTTCAACGCCGAGATGGACAACCGCCTGAAGACCGCCACCGGCTCGGTCGCGATCCTCGAGAAGACGGCCGCCGGCCTGCGGTCGCTCGAAACCCTGCTCGCCCGTGTGCACAAGGCCAAGGAGGAGTGGGAGCGCGAGTGGGCCGCCCGCATCGAGCAGGAGCGCGCCGCGTTCGAAACCCGCCTCACGGAGCATGCCCGCACCATGACCGAGCGACTTGAATCTCAGATCACGTCCTTCGACTCCGTCTGCGCCGCCCTCGACCGCAAAGCCGCGGCCATCCAGGCACGCGCGTCCGTCGCGCTCGACCAGGCCGAAGAACGCCTTGCCACAATGGAGCGCCGCGCAGCCGATCTCGGCACCGACAAGCTCGGCCGGTTCGAAGTCGTCTTCGGAAAGGCCGCTTCGCTCCTCGGCGACACCGAGCAGCCCGGGCTCCTCGCCGCCGCCGTCGCGGACGCTCGGTCCGCCGTCACCGACTGCAACGACGCCGCCGTGCGGATCAACGCGCTCGTCGAGCGTGCGGACGAGGCCGGCAAACAAGTCGTCGCGACGACCGAGACCGCAGGCAACCAGGTCGCGCTGATCGAGCGCTGCATGAACCAGGCCGCGGAACAGGCCGAGGCCCTCGTGACGATCGTGCGCGACGTCATCCCCATCATCGAGCACGCCGAGCACCAGCACCACCTGCGGGCCGCGTGAGCAGCGCCCGGACGCTCCTTACAGCCCCGGCCGCTCGGTGGTAGACTGCCGCCATGGCCGCGAACAACCCGGACCACCCCTCGCCGCCGACCGCCCCGCAGACGCCCCGGAAGCCGGGCGACCCATACTGCGCCAACTGCGGGTACTCGCTCGTCAACCTCACCGACGCGTCCCGCTGCCCGGAGTGCGGCAAGCCGCTGGTGGAGGTGCTTGCGCGATGGGCCGGAGTCTCGCGCAAGGCCAAGCGATACCGGAGCGAGGCCGAGCTCTTCGGCGTCCCGCTCGTCAGCGTTGCGTTCGGCGCACGCCCCGAGTTCGGTGAGACCTATGGCAAGGCCGTCGGGATCATCGCCATCGGCGACGTCGCCCGCGGCGGGATCGCAATCGGAGGGCAAGCCATCGGCGTGGTCGCCGCCGGGGGGATGTCGATCGGCGTCGCGAGCATGGGCGGGCTCAGCATCGGCGCCCTGACCGCGCTGGGCGGGATGACGATCGGCGGGCTGCCCGTCGGCGGGTTCGGAGTCGGCATCGTCGCGACCGGCGGCGGCGCGGTCGGGCTCGTCGCGCAGGGCGGAATGGCGATCGGCTATTACGCGCGGGGCGGCGGCGTGATCGGTGTCTACCGCGTCTGGCCGGGCGGCGCAAACCCGGAAGCCGTGGAGTTCTTCAGCGCGGTCGCGCCGGTGCTCGGCGGGACCGCCAACCGGCCCGGGATCCCGATCGTTCAGACGCTTGGCGTCTCGTTCTCGCTGGTCGCGCTGCTGACGATGCTTGTCGGGCGCGCGGCCGTGTTCGGGCACCTCCGCTGGTCCCGGCGGAAGGAAGCTCAGGAACCCGCGGCCGGGCGATGAACCAACGCAGCGCGGCGTGGTGATGCGGGAGACGCGTGATGAAGCTCTGGGACCTTTCGCCATCGATCGACCCCTCGCTCAAGGTCTGGCCCGGCGACACGCCCCCGAGCCGCGAGGTCCTCTGCGACATCGATCGGGGCAGCAATATCACGCTCAGCACGCTCCGCGCAACCGTTCACCTCGGCTCGCACGTCGACGGACCCAACCACTACGGCAAGGGCGCTCACGGCGTGGACGCGTGGGACCTCGAGCGCTTCGTGGGGCCGTGCCACGTGCTCGATGCGCCTGTATCCCGCGGCACGCGCATCCGCGTCGAAGACCTGCGCGCTTCCAATGCCCGCGAAAGCGGTCAGCACGCGATCGATGCAATCAAACACCCGCGCGTGCTGCTGAAGTCCGGCACCTTCCCCGACCCCCGCACATTCAATGAAGACTTCGCCGGACTCGACCCCGGGCTCGTTGATGCGCTCGCCTCCCGCGGCGTCAGGCTCGTCGGCATCGACACGCCGAGCGTGGACCTCTTCAGCTCCAAGGACCTGCCCGCGCACGCCGCGTGCCTTCGCAACAACGTCGCCATCCTCGAAGGCCTCGTGCTCGCCGCGGTTCCTGCGGGCGAATACGAGCTCATCGCGCTCCCGCTCAAGCTCTCGGGCTTTGACGCCAGCCCCGTCCGGGCCATTCTCCGCGCGATGTAACGCCGGGCCGCAGTAACGACATGCGCAACACTCGCGCTCGATGTGAATGAAACTTCATTCCTCGGGCGATTCATCCCTTTGCAGACCCGGTCTCATCGAACCGATCTACAGATTGTGCAGTAAAGGAGTGTACAGGCCGCGTGCACGATCCGGCGTCGAGCACCCGCACAGTTGCAACCAACCGGATGCGCGGTCGAACAACGTCACAGCCCATGAACTTCGCCCCGCACATCCCGGACTCTTCCGCGCCGCCCGACGTGCTCGTCGTAGACGACCACGCCGACACGCGCGTGCTGATGCAGCGCCTGCTGAAGCTCGACGGCTACAGCAGCGCGGCGGTCGACAGCGCGGGGGCCGCGCTCACCTACCTCGCCGCGAGCATGCCCCGCCTGATCATCACCGACTTCAACATGCCGGGGATGGACGGCCTGCAGCTGCTCATCGCCCTCCGTGCCGACGAGCGATTCCAGCGAATGCCGGTGATCATGTTCAGCGCGATGAGCGGCAACATCCGCGAGCTGTCGCTCAGCCGCGGCGCGAACGCCTTCATCCCCAAGAGCACCCTCGACTGGGCCCAGATCCGCGTCGAGGTCATCCGGCTCATCGGCGCCGGCACGCTGCCCGCCGCTGCGGCCACCCGTCCGCAGCGTCAGGACCTCGAGACGCGCTGACACCTCGGGGCTTCCCGAACACGATGCACTTGTGACGAGGCTCACCGCCGCTTCACCGGCGGTTCACCCGCCGCGGCAACGGTTGTTGCGTGACACACGCACAACAGCCACCATCAGAACAGCCCGCGCCGGACACGCCGCAGCAAGCGTCGACCGAGCAGCCCGCCCAGCCCGCCGCGCAGCAGCCCGCGTCATCGCAACCGCCGGCCGCCGAAGGAACTACCCAGCAGACGCCGCCGCAATCCGAGCCCCGCGACACCTTTGTGCCCAACTGGGA
>JAEYNG010000149.1 GCA_023412695.1 Planctomycetota bacterium
ACCAAAGGGCAGGGGAAACTCTAGCCGGGGAGCTGGAGCCGGGATGCAGGGTGTTTCTTGGACTGGCTGGGATGAGCCGACGCGGTCGGCCTTCTTACTGGATTTCGAGGATCTCGAACTGCTTGACGCCGCGGGGCCCGCGGACGCTGACAGTCTCGCCGACGCGAGCCTTGAGGAGGGCCTCGCCGAAGGGGCTGTTGACGGTGGCCTCGAAGTAGTCAGCGGAGGCGGCGCCGGTGGCCTCGCCGACGAGGCGGACGAGCTCGTCCTCGTCGCCGCCGACCTCGCGGATCTTGACGATCGCGCCGACGAAGACGACGCCCATGGACTTCTGGTTCTCGTCCACGACCTGTACGGCCGCGAGCCGCTGTTCGAGGCGGCGGATCTCCGCCTCCTCGAAGCCCTGCTGCTCGCGCGCGGCGTGGTAGTCGCCGTTCTCCTTGAGGTCGCCGAGTTCGCGTGCCTCGGCGATGCGCTTGGAGATGTTGGGCCGGTTCTCGATCAGCGCGGCGAGCTTGGCCTCGAGCGCTTCTTTCTCTTCACGGGTCACCATCTCCATCGAACACCTCCAGACAACAAAAAACCCAGCCCCGTCGGGGGCCGGTCAGCATACTTCTTCGTGAGTCAATCTAGGCCGGATTCGAGCGCCACGCCACCCCTCGGGGCCGGGGCGGGGCGGACGGTCCGGCGGCGGACGACGGCCAGTGCCCAGATCGCGGCGGTAGGGACGGCGATCGCCATGATGCCGCGGAGCTGCGGCGTCGAGACCGGACGCTGGGGCCCGGAAAAGCCGTTGCCGGTGAGGGCGGGGATGGCGGTGAATGGCGAGAGCATCGGCACCCACTCCGGCGGGTCAGGGAGGGTTTGCGAAGAGGCGCGGCGGAGGAGCACGAACGAGGGCGCGGCGGCGACGAGGACGATGCAGATGAACATCCAGAAGGCGCGCTCGCCGACGCCGCGATCGGTCGGGTTGCGCACGATCGGCCCGGCGAGGGCGAGGGCGATGATGCCGCCGATGAGCAGGACCCAGAGGGTCGTCATCGCGGCGAGCGCGGCCACGATGCCGAAGGGCCACTGCGCCAGCATGACCAGCGGCCAGAGGATCATCTGCATGGGGAACAGGACCACGACCACATCCGCGAGCGCGGCGCGGAGGCCCGAGCCGCGGGGCGAGGCCTGGCTGAGCCGGACCATCGGCCAGAGAAGGGTTGCGCCGGCCGCGACGACGATGAGCATGATGCGTGCGGCGGGGCCGTAGGTGGACGTGGAGATGACGGTCGAGCGCGAGAGCCAGATGAGGCTGCCGCCGACGGCGATGAGGAGATAGACCGTCCAGAGGAAGGCGAACAGCCTCGGCTCGCCGCGACGGTGGGCCCAGGGGTCGGCGGGGCGCACGCGGACCATGCGCTGCGCCGGGGGCGGCGGCGGGGTTGACGCCAACAACGGCGGCGGGGCCTCGAACGGAGGCGGCGGGGAGATGGGATCCGGCCCCGGGTCCATGTCCAGAGCGTATTAGCGCGGGCCGCGCTTCAGCGGCGCTTCGTCGATATTGGCGACGAGGATGTACGCGCCGGCCTCGGGGCGGACGTCGATCACCGGGCGGCCCGCGTCGATGCGGCCGTAGGTCGCATAGAGCTTGGCGAGTTCCTCGCGCTTCTTCTCCGGCGTGGCCTGTCCGGCGGCGAACTTCTCGCGGCTGGAGGAGCCGCCCCAGATGATGCGGTTGCCCTGATCGGTGACAATGACGAGCTGGCTGCCGTTGACAAACTCGGAGACATCCACGCCGTAGACCTGCTGGAAGCCGGGCATGCGGCCGAGGAAATCGAGCAGCGCGATGCCCTCCTGCACGTCGCCGCCGAGCCAGGGCTTGCCGAACTCGGGCTTGTCGCACGAGACGCCGAGGATGACGCGGAAGCCCGAGCCGTCGCGCTTGTACATGGGCTGGAGCAGTTCGCCGCCCGCGGCGACGAGATGATCGACCTCGCCGACTCGCACCGCGGCCTTGGGGACGCGCCACGCGCCATCGACGCGGACAACACCGTCCGGGCCGCGCTCGACACGGACCCCGCCGCGGGACTCGTCGAACCAGCCGGTGGCGACGAGGGCTTCATGCACGCCTGCGACGGCGCGCGGGTCGAGCGGGTTGTCGCCGAGCTGGCGCGTGACGAGGCGCTCAAGGCCGATGCGGGACTCGGAGTCGAGCCAGGTCATCGGGAGTGTGCCGGGCGGTGCGTTTGCGGGGAGCGGGATGAGAGGCCAGGCGATCTCGACGCGCGGCTCGCCGCGCTGCATTTCGACCGCGCGGGCGAGGAGCGGGCGGTAGCCGACGACGAGGCACGCGGCCGCGGCGAGAGCGGTCGCGCTGCCGAGCAGCGCGCCGACGAAGTTGAACACGCGTGCGCGATCACCGAGCGCGGCGCGTCCGTTTCCCCACAGGCGGGCGATTCGGCCGGGCTTGGCCGCGGCGGCGGATGACTTGGATGGCTTCGCGGGCATGGCTTGACCGTCCTTGGTCGGTGGAACGCGTGAAGGGGTCAGGTCGCTCTCGCGGCGGCGGGGGCGTGGTCGCGCACGGCCAGCCGCACGAGCGTCGAGCAGAGCTCGGGCATCTCGAGGCCGATCTTCCGCGCGGCCTTGGGGACGAGGGAGTGGTCGGTGAAGCCCGGCATCGTGTTGATCTCGAGGAACCACGCGGTGCCGGAGGAATCGAGCATGAAGTCCGTCCGCGCGATGTGGCGCACGCCGAGCGCGCGGGCGATGCGGACCGTCTGCTCCTTGATGCGCTCGGCGACGCCGGGGGGAAGCTCGGGGTCGACGACGTAGGTCGTGTCGTCGCGCGTGTACTTCGCCTCGTAGTCGTAGAGCCCCTCGGCGGGGACGATCTCGATGACCGGGAGCGCGCGGCCGTCGAGCAGGCCGACAGTCAGCTCGCGGCCCCTGCCTCCGGAGGCCGCGCCGATCATCGGCTCGATCATGTACGTGCGCGGGTCGCCCTGCGCGACATCGTCGGCGATCGCGGCGCGTGCGGCGGTCCATTCCTCCGGCGTTCGGCAGAGGTAGAGGCCGATGGTCGAGCCCTCGTGCACGGGCTTGATGACGGCGGGGAGCTCCATCGGGCACTCGGCATCGCGCCAGTCCACGATGTGGGCCGCGGGCGTGGGGATGTTGAGCGCGAGCGCGGCCATCTTGGTCGCGATCTTGTCCATCGCGCGGCGGGCGGGCATGGAGCCCGAGCCGACGAAGGGGCGGCCGTCGGATTCGAGGATGTCCTGCAGCGGGCCGCCCTCGCCCCAGCCGCCGTGGAGCGCGGGGAAGATGACCTCGCCGGGCATACGGGCGAGCTCGTCGGCGGTGAGGCGCTCGATGGTGCGCCGCTCGACGCGGTGGCCCGCGGCGGCGAGCGCGTCGGCGATCGCGCGGGCGGAGTTGAGCGAGACGTCGCGTTCGGCGTCCGGCCCTCCGCCGAGAACGAGGACGGAGGGGGGCGGGGTGTGCTGTCCGGGTGTCATTGCTGCTCGCGCCTCCACACAACAACCTCGGGCTCGAGTTCCACGCCGAACGCGTCGAAGACGCGGCGCTTCACCTCGTCGATGAGTTCGATGACGTCGCGCGCCTGGCCGCCGCCGCCGGTGACGATGAAGTTCGCGTGGCGCTGGCTGACGCTCGCGCCGCCGATGCCAAGGCCCTTGCAGCCGGCGCGGTCGATAAGCATGCCCGCCGAGACGCGCTGGCCGGCGGGGGCGATGTCGGGGATGTCGCGCGAGAGCATCGGGTTCTTGAAGACACAGCCCGCGGAGCGCTCGGCCATGGGCTGGCTGCGCTTCTTGTACTCCATCACGTCCTTGAGCTTCGTGCGGAGCTTCGCGGGGTCGTCCTCGCCGAGGGCGAGATCGACCACGCCCACGATGAGCTCGGCGAGGTTCGAGCGGCGGTAGCCGAAGCCCGCCTGCTCGCGCGTGAGCGTGACCTCTCGCCCGGTACGGTCGATGGCGTGGACGGCGTGCACGGCGTTGCCGAACTCGCCGAATGTGCCGCCGGCGTTCATGCGTGCCGCGCCGCCGACGGTGGCGGGGAT
>JAEYNG010000175.1 GCA_023412695.1 Planctomycetota bacterium
GTGCTGGACCAGCCCGCAGCGATCCGGTCAAAGCATGGTGTGCAGATGTACCGGTTCCGTTCGACGCACCTTGCGCAGTGCCGTCCGGGCGAGGAGCCGGCATTTCTCTATCGGGGGGCGCGGCTGATCGATCAGTCGGAGATGACCGCAGCGGAGCTTCGGCGGATGGCGGAGGCGATGGCGTTGCACATCGCCGCGACAGCGAAGACGCCTCATGGCATTGGCCGCGGATATTCGCCGGTGACGAACGCGTTTGAGCATGGCGCGGCGTCGAGCGAGGCGACGGCCTTGGCGTTGCTTGCACTTCGCCGGTACATGCAGTTGGAAGCAATGGGTGTATCGCCGGCCACCATCGCGGAAGCGAGGGCCGCTTCAAAGAGCATGTGCGAGAAGATAGTGCAACCGCCTGGCGGAATGAACGGGCAGAGTGAGATCGCAGGCTTTCTGCTCGCCCTCGCGAACCCTCTCGGAAGCGAGTCGTTTATGCCGACGTTGCAGGGTGTTTGCATGCCGAGTTCGTTACATGAACCCCTGAAGTCGCTTATGTTGAGAGAGTGGCCGGATGGCGATATGTTCGGCGAGATGCCCGCTCCGGCACGCGGGGTGTGTGCACTCGCCTATGCAACCTCGCCAGTTTCGAGGCCTCTGGGCGAGAATGCTGTCCGCAGGGGCCGGAGCGAGGTCGAGGCGGCGATCCGCGCTTGGATCGCAACCATTCCGCAAGGGCAGTTGGTTGCGCACATGCCGTGGCTCGGCTGGGCGGAAATCGAGCTTGCCAAACGCAAGGCGGAAGCCGACGGGAGCACTGCCGACATTCCCACCGCGATCGCGCTGCGCGAGATGCGCCGGCAGGTGTGGGAGCACCAGGTATCCCCGCTCGACATTGACAAGGACTCCATGGATTTGGCGGGGGGGATCGTATTCACCAAGGGCACATCCCCCTTGCCGACGTGGCAGAGCACTCGCCCGCTGGCGTTCATCGCCACCATGCTGGCGGACACGCGACTGACCGAGCCGCAGGAGCGGCCGCTCGAGCTGGCGCGGCTCATGCAATCCATGCGATTCATCCGGCAGTTGATGGCGGACGAGTCGGCCGGTTGGATGGCGAAAGACCTTCAGGTTTCGTATGGCGGGGTGCGTGCTGCGCCGTGGGACCAGTCCATGCCGCCGGATGCAACCAGCATGGCTCTGCTGGCCGTGGTGGAGGCAATCCGGTCGTTGGAAGCACTGGCCGAAGAGGCCAAGAACGAGCGATAGGGACGCTTGGCGCGGGGTTGCGGCGCGGAGTGAAACGCCAGCCGGCAAGTGCGACGAAAGTCGGCATATGACCGGGAAATTTCACGGCGTTTTGCCTAGAATAACTGCTCGGTTTCGGCACAGATTTCAGGCCGTCCGAGCCAGCGTTTCGCCCCTGTTTTTCCGGGGTTTTCGGCCACGGGCGCCGGACCCTGATGAAACCGAGGAACCGGATGCCAGAGACCCCTCCGACCCCCATGTTCTCTGCGACGACATCGACAGGCCAGCCGCTGACCAAGGCCGCGAATAGCGCGGATGCAGAGGCAATGCACGCGGGTGTGAACGGAGCCGCGGCGGGCGGCGGATCTCCGCCTGTTGATGACGGCGGGGCTGTCTCCTCCGGCGGCGGGGATGGCGGCAACATCGTCGATCTGAACCTCGAGCGGGAGCTGCAGGATTCGTATCTGACGTACGCGATGAGCACGATCATGGACCGGGCATTGCCCGATGTCCGGGACGGGCTCAAGCCGTCGCAGCGCCGCATCCTCGTGGCGATGAACGACCTCAAGCTGGGGCCGGGGAAGAAGCACCTCAAGTGCGCCAAGATCTGCGGCGATACGTCGGGCAACTATCACCCGCACGGCGAGTCGGTCATCTATCCGACGATGACGAACATGGGCCAGAACTGGCGCATGCGAGTCACGCTGGTTGACCCGCAGGGCAACTTCGGCTCGATCGCACCCGACCCACCGGCGGCGATGCGGTATACAGAGGCCCGGATGACGCAGGCGGCCGTGGACATGCTCGAGGACCTGAACCTCGACACGGTGGACATGGTTCCAAACTACGACGACCGGCTGATGGAGCCGACCGTCCTGCCGGGCAAGATCCCGAACCTGCTGGTCAACGGCGGCGTGGGCATCGCCGTGGGCATGGCGACTTCGCTGTCGCCAAACAATCCGATCGAAGTGCTCGATTCGATCATTCGTGTTGTCGAGAATCCGGAGATCGCGCTCTCTGAGCTGATGCAGGATGTGAAGGACGCCGAGGGCGGCGTTCTGCGTCGCGGCATCAAGGGGCCGGACTTCTCGACGGGCGGGCTGGTGCTTGGCATCGGCGGCATTGTGGACGCGTATGCCACCGGACGTGGCAAGGTCACGCTCCGCGGCCGCGTGCGTGTCGAGCCGCTGGAGGGCTCGAAGGACCGCCAGCAGCTCATCATTGAGCAGATTCCCTTCAACCTCGGGCTGACGACGTTGATCGAGCGGATCGGCGACGCGATCGAGGCGGGGAAGATCACGGACATCTCCGACGCCCGCGACGAGAGCTCGGCCAAGAGCCCGGTGCGCGTGGTGATCGAGCTCAAGCGTGGCGCGGACGCGGCGGTCGTCGAGAATCAGCTCTACGAGTTCACGCCGCTGCAGCAGACCTTCAGCATCTCGAACATCGCGCTGGTGAATCGCCAGCCGCGGACGCTGTCGCTGAAGGAGTTGATCCGCTACTACATCGACCACCGGGTTGAGGTCATCCGCCGACGCACGGCGTTCCTGCTGGCCGAGGCCAAGAAGCGGGCCCACGTGCTGGAGGGCATGATCTTCGCGGTGTGCGACATCGACGAGGTGATCAGGCTCATCCGCTCGAGTCAGACGCGTGCCGAGGCGCTCGACAAGCTCATGGAGAAGCGGTTCCGCATCGCGGAATCGCATCCGTTTGCGTCGAAGATTCCCGCGCGGCTGATGGACCAGGTGCGGCGGGCTGAGCCCCGCGGTGGCGTTTCGCTGTCGCGCGTTCAGGCTGAGACGATCTGCAACATGCGACTGTCGCAGCTCGTCGGGCTTGAGATCGAGCGGCTGGTCGACGATTACCGACAGGTGGTCGAACAGATCGCGGACTACGAGGACATCCTCGCGACGCCCGCGCGCGTCAACGCGATCATCATCGCCGACTGCGAGCAGATGAAGTCCCGCTATGGCGGCAAGCTGGGCCAGCGTCTGACGGAGATTCAGGAGGGCGGGGATGGCGCGAACATCAACCTCGAGCACCTGATCCAGGTCGAGGAGATGGCCGTCACGATCTCGAATCAGGGGTACGCCAAGCGCGTCGCGCTCTCGACGTATCGCCAGCAGGCACGCGGCGGGAAGGGCATCATCGGAGGTGCGACGAAGGACGACGACTTCATCGAGCACATGTTTGTCGCGTCCACGCACGACGACCTGCTGTGCTTCACGAATACCGGGCGTGTGTTCAAGATCCGTGTATACGAGCTTCCGGAGCTGCCGCGAACGAGCAAGGGCCGGCCGATCGTCAACTTCATCGATATGAAGGAGGGCGAGACAGTCCGGGCGTTCCTGCCGGTGAAGAACTTCGAGGCGGGCAGCACCTATCTGACGTTCGTCTCGGCGCAGGGTATCGTGAAGCGCACGCCGCTGAAGGACTACCGTAATGTCCACAAGAGCGGGCTGATTGCCGTCGGTTTGAAGGAGGGCGATTCGCTGCTCGACGTGCTGGAGACATCGGGCAACGACGACATCCTGCTGGCGACGGCCGAGGGCATGTCGATCCGCTTCGACGAGCAGGACGTCCGGGTCATGGGCCGGCCGGCCGCGGGCGTGAAGGGAATCGAGCTTGCCGAGGGCGATGAGGTCATCGGCGCGATACGCGTGCCCATGCGGCGCGAGGGGGAAGAGACGGTCACGATCGATCAATCGCTTGCGCTGCTCACGATCTGCGAGAACGGCTATGGCAAGCGGACGCTGATCGACGAGTACCGCGTTGCGCCCGAGAGCGGCCCGATGCGGTCACAGTCCCGCGGCGGCAAAGGCCGCGTCGACATCAATACCTCCGAGCGTAACGGCCGCGCGGTCGCGGCGCTGGGCGTGTGGACGGGTGACGACGTTGTCGTGACCAGCCGCGGCGGGATGACCGTCCGAATGCCGGTCGCCGAGATTCGAGAAACCGGCCGCGGTACACAGGGCGTGCGGATCGTGAAGCTTGACGAGGGAGACAAGGTCGTCGCGGCGGCCCGCGTCGCGAACGAGGAGTGATGACGGCGGCCGGTGTGCCGCGCGTTACCAGTCCAGCGGCGACAGCCATGCCTGTGCAAGCTTCTCGACCGGAATCGGATCGAGAAGTTTGTCGCTGAGGTCGAGCTTGCCCGAGTTGTCGAGTACAGCGATGACTGCGCGGGAGATGCCAGACGCAGCGAGCGTCGCTTTAACGGCGGGCAGGTCCTCGTGCCGGACTTCCAGTAAGTAGCGGGAAGGGGTTTCGCTGAACGCGGCGACGGTACGCCCAAACAGGCCCTCGGTCTCGCCCGGAACGGCGGAAAGGTCTACCGCCGCGCCGATAGGACGGTCCTTGGTTGAGCCGCCGATGAGCATCTCGGCGAGGGCGACGAGCATGCCGCCCTCAGAGCAATCGTGGGCCGACCGAATCAGTCCCATCTCGTTCAGGCGGTAGATCACACGCGCGGTGGTCGGACCGAGCCGGAGGTGCACCCTCGGCACACTGACGGACGGCGGGATGCCTCGGTTTGGAGCGTCGCCGAGGGCCGCGGCCTCGAGCTGCGCCGGGTCGATGCCGACGACGCGCTGGTACATCGATCCGCCCATCGCGGGTAAGGTAGCGCCGACGAGCAAGATCGCGTTCCCCGGCTGCTTCGCGTCGCTGGTCAGGCACTTCCGCACATCCGGAACGATGCCGATGCCGGTGATGAGCAGAGTGGGGGGGATCTCGATCGTGCGGCCGTCGCGCGTCGTGAACTGGTTGTTCAGAGAGTCCTTGCCCGAGACGAACGGTGTGCGGTATGCCAGCGCGCCGTCGAGGCAGCCTTCCGCCGCGCGGACGAGCGAGCCGAGGTTCTCCGGCTTGCCGCAGCTCGGCCAGCAGAAGTTGTCGAGGATGGCGATCCGTTCAGGGTCCGCGCCAATGCACACGAGGTTTCGCATACATTCATCGATCGAGGCGAGCGCCATCAAGTACGGGTCGCCACCGACGCGAGGATCGCCGACCCCGGTCTGCAACCCCTGGGACACCGCGAGCCCGCGGGTTGAGCCTGGAACCGGCAGCACGACGCTGGCGTTGCCGGGGCCACGGTGTGTGGGACCGACGAGCGGCTTGATAGCCGTTGCGCCACGGACCTCGTGGTCATACTGCCGGACGATCCAGTGCTTGCTGGCAATGGTCGGGTGGGAGAGCAACGCGAGGAGCGACTGTTCAAGAGATGTCGCGGCCTTGGCGTTCGTCGGGGCGGGAGGCTTCGGTGTTGCGGGGATCCAAGTTGCTTCGCGCGTCGGCGTCGGGATGCCCTCGTGGAGGAAGTGCATCGACATCCGGCCGACTTCGCGGCCCTGGAACATCAGCCGCAGGTCCGGGTTCTCTTCGGTCGAGCCCTCGGGCGGCGCAAAGACGCCGAGCTCGGCGAGCTCGACGTTCTCTTCGTCGCAGATGCGTTGCAGCTGGGGCAGGTTCTCCGGCGGGACGGCGAGGATCATCCGCTCCTGGGCCTCGCTGATCCAGATCTCGGTGAACGACAACCCGGCGTACTTGAGCTTGGCACGGTCAAGGTGAACGGTGGCGCCTGTGTCTTTGCCGAGTTCGCCAATAGCCGACGAAAAGCCGCCCGCACCACAGTCGGTGAGCGCGGAGAACAGGGGGCCGCCTGCACCGAACTCGTCGCCGGCGGCGCGCATGATCGCGTCGAGGACCTGCTTCTCGGTGATGGCATTGCCGATCTGCACGGCGTGCGAGAACTCGTCGGCGGCGGAGTGTTCGAGCTCTGCGGACGAGAAGGTTGCGCCGTGGATGCCGTCGCGTCCCGTCCGCCCGCCGAGCGCCACGATCAAATCGCCGCTCCGAACTCGGCCCTTGATCCGCGAGCGCGGCATCACGCCGACGCAGCCGCAGTACACCAGCGGGTTGCCAACGTAACGCTCGTCGAAATGCACGCCGCCCGAGACTGTCGGGATGCCCATGCGGTTGCCGTAGTCGCGCACGCCGGCAACAACTTGCGACAGGATCCGACGCGGGGGGAGGCAGCCCTCGGGCACGTCGGTCAGATCCGGCGGCGCAACGCAGAAAACGTCGGTGTTGGCGATGGGGCGGGCGCCGAGGCCGGTGCCGATGACGTCGCGGATGCACCCGCCGACGCCGGTTGCCGCGCCGCCGTAGGGTTCGATCGCCGATGGGTGGTTGTGTGTCTCGACCTTCACACAGACCGCGTGCGTGTCGTCGAACGCGATCACGCCGGAGTTATCGACGAAGACCGACAGCGTCCAATCGATTCCGTCGGCGATCAGGCGGTGCGTCGCCGCGGCGACGGTGGTCTTGAGCAGATTGTTGATGCGGATGGAACCGTCTGGCAATCGGTCGTGGCCTGCGCGGTCCGCCCAGTTGATCGGGTCGTTCGCCAAGTCGCCGCGATACCGGATGGTGCTCTTGAGCGTTTTGTGGACGCAGTGCTCGGACCAGGTCTGGGCGAGTGTTTCAAGCTCGATTTCCCGCGGATTACGTC
>JAEYNG010000183.1 GCA_023412695.1 Planctomycetota bacterium
CTGCTCAGCTTCGCTGAATCGAGTTTCTTTCCAATCCCCCCGGATGTTCTGCAGATCGCGCTCACGCTCGAACGGCGCACGCGCGCGTGGTACTACGCCGCTGTGAGTACCGTCGCCTCCGTGCTCGGCGGGGTCTTTGGCTGGGTCATCGGGTTCGCGCTTTGGGCAACCGTCGACGATTTCTTTTTCAAGTTCGTCCCGGGCGTCACGCCCGAGAGCTTCTCTGTCGTAGAGCGGAAGTTCAGCGAGAACGACTTCCTGACAATATTTACCGCCGCCTTCACACCGATTCCGTACAAGGTCTTTACCATCGCGGCCGGCGTTTTCGAGATCTCGCTGTTCATGCTCATCGTCGGTTCGATCGTCGGCCGCGGCGGCAGGTTTTTCTTGGTCGCTGGGCTGCTCTACGTCTTTGGCCCGCCTGTAAAGTCGTTTATCGAGCGGTACTTCAATGTCATGACGTTGATATTCACTGCTTTGCTGATCGGCGGTCTTTTCCTGGTGAAGTTGCTGCGGTGAGTTTGTTGTTTCAAGGAGTGCTCAGGATGTCGATCCTGGTTACGGGCGGCGCTGGATATATCGGGTCGCATGCCGTGCAGCGGCTGCTGGCCGAGGGCCATCGTGTCGTCGCGATCGACAACCTGTTCCGTGGCCATGCGGAAGCGATGGACGCCCTGGCGACCGTCGCCAAGGGTCGTCTGACATTTGTCCGCGGCGACGTCGGCGACCGCGAACTGGTGCTGCGGCTCATCTCGGAGCACAGTGTGGACACGGTGCTGCACTTTGCCGCGCTGGCGTACGTAGGCGAGAGCGTTACTGAGCCGCTCCGGTATTACCGTGCCAACTCCGCCGCCGCGCTTGCACTGCTGGAAGCTGTCAACGATTCGCACCGTCTTCCGCATGGTGGGGTGACGCGGTTCGTGTTCTCCAGCACGTGCGCCAGCTATGGCGAGCCATCCCCCGAGAACATCCCCATCCGCGAGACCTGTCCGCAGTCCCCGATTAATCCGTACGGCTGGTCGAAGCTGCACACCGAGCGCATGCTAAAGGACTACGCGGCGATGTGCCGGACGGCGGGTAAGCCCTTCGCGCACGCCTGCCTCCGTTACTTCAATGTCGCCGGGTCCGACCCGTCCGGCCTGATCGGCGAGCACCACGAGCCCGAGACGCACGTCATCCCCGTCGCGCTCCAGGCTGTGCTGGGCCAGCGCGAAGCGTTCACGATCTTCGGGACCGATTATCCGACGCCCGACGGCACGTGCATCCGCGACTATGTCCACGTCGTTGACCTGATCGAGGCCCATGTCGCCGTGATGAACGGACTCAAGCCTGGCGACGAGCGGGTGTACAACCTTGGCATCGGCAACGGCTTTTCCGTTCGCCAGGTGCTCGACTCTGTTAAGCGCGTAACTGGCAAGGACTTCGCTGTGAAAACCGGATCTCGCCGCCCGGGCGACCCGCCCGCGCTTTATGCCGATCCGAGCAAGATCCGTGATGAGATCGGTTGGCAGGCACGGTACACCGACCTCGACGAGATTGTCCGTACCGCATGGAACTGGTTCCGCAGCCACCCGCGTGGCTACGGGCGATAGTGTTGTGACCATGGCGCGGGAACGGATTCCCAATTCCCTGGGGCTGGCGGTCTCGCCGTACCACCTCACGACGAGAGAGCTCACCGCGGCGGTCGCGTTCGCGTTCGCGGGCCGCGCTATCACCATCGTCCCAGAGCCCGCCGAAGGCGTCGGCCGCGAACAGGTCCGCATGTCCATTGAGCGCGTGCCGCGTCTGCTCCGTGTGCTCGAGTCCTGGCGGTGGGCCGGCCCACTGTGGCGGGCGGGTCTGGTTGCTGGCCGCGCAGACGGCGTCGCGGCGTTCGGCACCATGGCCGAGGCCGATGCCCGGGTTGCAACGGACGAGTCCTTGGCACGTCTGGGGAATGGAGCCGGTGCGATGCCCGGTGGGGCGGGGGACGCAGCGGATCGCTGGCTCGATGCGCTCTGCTCTGACCTGCTCCGCGGCGGACCCGACCCGCGTATGACGACCGTGGTAACAAGCGCACTCGATCAGTTTGCAGTGATGCACGGCCTTGTAGCGGTCCGCGGCTCGACCGAGAGTATCGCGCAGCGCGCGGAGCTCCGGATGCTTAAGCGTGTGTTCTCGATCGCCGTGCCGGTGATGAGCCGATCGGCCGGCGGCCGAATCCTCGAACTCCGCGCGTCGCTCAACGCCGAGTTGGAGGAGATGCGGCGTGCGATGCTCGACCTCTGGTCAGCCGGCGGCACTGCCGAAGCCTCTGTGCTTGCGCGACTTCACAACGCGGTCGACGCGTATTCCGCGGCCTTTGACCGCTGGTTTGCGCGGACCGCGCGCGACGATGAGGCGTCGCAGCGGACCATGCGTGCGTATGTCAACCTCACCGGCGGCCTCTTGCCTACGAGTTGCGCCATTCTCAGCGCAAGAGCCGCGATCCGCAGCGCAGGCCGCGGAGCCGCGATGCGCAGCGCTCACGCCGTCTCGGTCACTGCGGGTGCGGATCTTCGCGTGCTGCTCATCCGGCCCATGAACGTCGCGCCGGTCGGGCCGCGTAGCCTTAATCATGGCCCATGACGCCCCACAGAAGCCGAGGCGTGAGAACCGACTCGCCCAGTCCAGCAGCCCATACCTGCTGCAGCACCGTTACAACCCGGTGGACTGGTACCCGTGGGGGCCGGAGGCCTTCGACGCGGCGCGCAAGCGTGACGTCCCGATCTTCCTCAGCATCGGCTACTCGACCTGTTATTGGTGCCACGTCATGGAGCGCGAGTCTTTCGAAAGCGAATCGATCGCCGAGCAGATGAATGAGCACTTTGTCTGCGTAAAGGTGGATCGTGAAGAGCGTCCCGACGTGGACGACATCTACATGGCCGCGGTGCAGGCGTTCCGCGGGCAGGGCGGCTGGCCGATGAGTGTCTTCCTCGAGCCCCGATCGCTCATGCCCTTCTGGGCAGGGACCTATTTCCCTGCTGAGCCGAAGTTCTCGAATGTCCCCGCCTTTCCCCAGGTGTTGGCCGGAGTTTCCAGCGCGTGGCAACAGGACAGGGCTGCAGTGATCGAGCAGGCGCAGAAGCTCGCCGAGGCCGTCCGAGAAAGGGTCGCAGAGACCGAGGCACCGGTAAGAGTTGGGGTCCCGCAGGTAACCGAGGCGGTCGCCTCCCTCCTCCGGCTCCATGATTCGCGCCACGGTGGATTCGGCGGCGCACCCAAGTTCCCGCAGCCGGTGTACCTCGACCTCCTGCTGGCGATCCGCCCGAGCGCGGCCGACGAAACCCTCTCCGCGATCGACGCCGTGGTCCGGTCAACGCTCGAGCACATGGCGCTCGGCGGCATCTTCGACCAAGTCGGCGGCGGCTTTCATCGTTACAGCGTGGATGAGCATTGGACGGTCCCGCACTTTGAGAAGATGCTGTACGACAATGCGCAGCTCATCTCGGTCTACGCCAGAGCCGCGAAGATCTACGAGGACCGGTTCTTCCACCGGACGGCCTCGCGCACGATCGAGTACATCCTCCGCGAGATGACATTGACCACCACTGATGCGGAGGTGTCCGGCGCGTTCTTCTCTGCGCAGGATGCAGAGGTGAATCATCGAGAAGGCCAGAACTACCTGTGGACCCAGGCGCAGGTCGAAGACGCGCTCATCGCTGACAATGCCGCTCTTGTCGTTAAGGCTTACAGCATCGACGACGGCCCGAACTTCCGCGACCCTCATCATCCCGACGATCCACCAGCGAACATTCTGCGCTGGCCGGATTCGCCCGCGAACGTAGCCGCTCAGTTGAACCTGCCCGAAGGCGAGTTGCTGCAGCGATTGGACGACATTAACGCAAAGCTGTACGAGGTCCGTCAGCGGCGCGACCAACCGTCAACCGACGACAAAGTCATCGCGGCGTGGAACGGCCTGATGATCGGCGCGCTCGCTGAAGCGGGAGCCATACTCTCCGAACCGTCATGGGTGCGAGCGGCCGAGCACGCGGCTCACTTTGCGCTGCGGCATCTCATCACGCCCGATGGATCGGTCCGCCGGACTGTGCGTGTGGATACAAGCAGCGCGAAGCCCGTTGTTCAACCAGGTGGAGCCGGTGTTCTCGAGGACTATGCCGCCCTCGCTCACGGCTTCCTTCAGCTTCACCGGGTTGCGGGCGTTGCCACGTCGCCATGGTTGACCGAAGCAAAGCGTCTGCTGGAAGGAGCGCACACCAGGTTCGCCGATCCGGCATCCGGCGGGTATTTCGATACACAGGCGGACCAGCCCGACCTTTTCGTTCGCGCACGTTCGGCTTACGACGGTGCGCTGCCCAGCGGCTCGTCTCTGCTGGTAAACGCTCTGCTCGACGCCTTTGAGATCTCCGGCGATCGAGCGTACTTCAACCGCGCTCTGGATGCGATTCGTGCTACCAGCGCGTTCGTGGCCGGTTCGCCGCTCGGCGCCGCCGGAACGACTCGGGCGCTGTTCCGCGCGATTCTTATTGACCAGGCCGCCGTCCAGCAGCGCTTCGCGGATGACGCTGCGCCGGTCACCAACCTCCCCGAGGACTTCACACCGGTCGAGATTCACGCAGCGGTCGAGCGGGTTGCCTTGGCCCCCGAACAGCCGCTGGCGATCGATCTACGGGTCTTCATCGACGACGGATATCACGTCAACGCCGCGGACCCCGGCAGCGGACCAGGCGCTGAGGACCTCGTCCCGTTCCGTGTGCACATTGTAAATGGTGGGGGGGTCGAGGTGTATGCGGACTATCCCGAGGGCGCGTTGTATGGCCCCGACGGCGACATCCGCGTCTATGCAGGAGAGTTTGAACTGAAGGTGGTGCTTGAGCGCAAGGGGAAATGGACAGGCAACCCGCTCATCGCTGTCACCTACCAGGCGTGCACCGAGGACGCGTGCCTTATGCCGCGCACAGTTGAACTGGATGTTGCTCTTGACCCGAGGAACTAGGCAGCCTTGGTCTGCGGCGGCTGCTGGGCGCCGGCCGGTGGCGCAACCGGAGCCGCGGCCGCGGGCTGCTTTTCAGGCACACGGATTGTCGCACCGCACCCCTTGCACCGGACGTTCTTGCCGCGCGAGCTCGCCGGCACCGCGAGCACGCGGCGGCAGGTCAGGCTCGGACACATAATGCGGATCTGTTCGCCGGGCATATTCACCTCAACGGTCAAGCCCCGTTATCGTCCGGTTCCAGGCCGTCCTTGAACCGCCTTGTGCCGACCCGGCCTGACTGCGTCCGCTAACCTTTACTGAGTTCACGCCCGAGAAGGAGCGGGCCCATTTCGGGGCGAGAGGGGACAAGCATGACCGGGGCAACTTCAAAGCCAGAGAATCCGTGCACCGCCGTCGTCGGTCTGCAGTGGGGCGACGAGGGCAAGGGCAAGATCGGGGAC
>JAEYNG010000273.1 GCA_023412695.1 Planctomycetota bacterium
CCCGCCCATCGCCGCGACCTTCAGCATCGCCGCCTCGGCCTTGCTCACCTTCCCAGTCGGCGGCGCATCCCCGCCGTTTCTACCGCCCGCAGCCGCGGCCGGCGACTCGACGATGATCACGCCGTCCTCATCCGCATCGTCGCCCCTCTCCTTCTTGATCTTCCCCTCTTCGTCAAGCTCCACATCCGCGATCGCCGTCCGCTTCTTCGCCTGCGCGAGCAGTGTCTCGTACAGCTTCTTCGCATCGATGCCGTTGATCGCGTTGATCGCCTGCGTGATCTCCCCGATGTACCGCTCGAAGATGTCGCGCCGTTCGCTCTCACGCTTCATCTTCAGCCGCTTGCGCAGATACGTCCCGAGCTTCCGCCCGCACTCCATCAGCGCGAGCTTCATCTCCTTGCGGATCTCGTCATAGTCCGCGATCGCTTCCTTGCTCTCGCTCGTGAACGGCACCCACACGCTCGCCATGTGGATCATGATCACCAGCGGCCCCACCGGCACGCTCCCCCGCGGTTGCTGCAGGTCGTAGTTCCGCCAGTTCGTCTCCGCGACCGCCTTGAAGCTCGAGCACGCCGACTGCTGATACAGCAGCGGCACACGGTTCGCGAACCGGATCACCCGCGCCGAGTCATCCGCCGGCAGGTCACCGCCGAACGCGATCGCCGCCTCGATCAAAAACGGTCGGCCGCGATACACCGCCGCCTCGCGCGAGCTCGCCGCATAGAACTCCGCGCGCACGCCCTTGAGCATGCCCGCCAGCAACTGCCGCACGCCGATCGGCGCAAGGCAATCGGTCGGCGGCGGCGCAAGCTTCGCCTCCTGAAACACCTTGTACAGCTTCTCCGCCTGCTCGGGCTCCACCGCCGACACCCTCGTCCGGCTCGTCAGCCCGATCTTCTGGCAGAAGTCCCCCGCCGTGCCCGCCGACACGCGCGAGAACGAATCCTGCAGGAAGTTGTACAGCGTCTCGCCCCTGTGCGAGACCTCGTAGTCCTTCAGCATCTGCAGCAGCGTGCCCAGCTCCACACCCCGCGGGTGCGGCTGGATCTCCTTCGTCTCCGGCGGAAGCTCGTTCACCGCGCGCGGGAACACCACCACCGACCCAAGGTCCTGCGTCACCACCGGAGCCTGCGCAACCGGTTCCTCTCCCGCCGCACTCTCCGCCCCGGCCTCGTCGGCGCCCGCGGTCTTGATCGCCGCGGCCTTGGCGCCCTTGCCCTTCTTCAGCAGCGGCGCATCGTCCTCGTCCTCCGTCACACGCGTCGGCCGGACCAGCGTGATCCGCGCGTGCGGGTTCGCGATCGCCGTCAGCTCCAGGAACTCATCGACGCTCCCGCGCCCGCGCTGATACTTCCCCTCCAGCTCGATCGTCACGCTCGTGCCCGTCAGGTACGCCGACTCGCCCAGATACTCCCCGCGCTCCGCCAGGTCCCGCACGTCCTTCGACAGCTCGCGCAGCCGCGCAAGCGGGAAGTCGTCCGTCTCCTCGTCAACCGTCACCTCGGCGCGGTTGGTCTTCGTGTTCATCGCCAGCTCGATGTGGTGAGCCGGCTTGTTCGCCTTCGGACGCGTCTGGATCAGCATCGGCTTGCCGGTGGTGATCAGCCCGTACATGCCCGCGGCCGAGATGCCAATGCCCTGCTGCCCGCGCGACATCTTGAGCCGGTGGAACTTCGAGCCGAACAGCAGTCGCCCGAACACGTTCTCCACCTGCGCACGAACGATGCCCGGCCCGTTGTCCACGACCGTCACGCGGTACCGCGAGCTCTTCGCGGACGCCGGCCGGTCCGGCTGCAGGTCCTCGATCACCACCGTGATGTCCGGCAGGATCCCCGCCTCCTCGCACGCGTCGAGCGAGTTGTCGACCGCCTCCTTGACGGTCGTCAGCAGCGCCTTGCGGGGGTTGTCAAACCCCAGCAGGTGCCGGTTCTTGGCGAAGAACTCCGACACCGCGATATCGCGCTGCCGCGTCGCCATCGTCTCGGCGGTCGCGCGGGGCTTGGCGCCGCCCCTGCCCGGGGCGGATGACTCGGAACGACGTGGTTTCGCGGCCATTTCTTCAACGGGTTCCAAAAGCGCGGCTTGGCTCACGCATGCCCTCCTTGGCTGACGGCGTGTGCACACAGGATAGTGGATTGTCCGGGGTGGTCAAACCCGCCGCCAAACTCAGGCGGATTCCGCCGTCCCCTCGGCGATCTCCGCCGCGATCAGGTCGGCGTACCCGCACGCGATCGGCTCCCCCATCGCCGGCGCAAACGCCCGGCGAAGCTGGTCGATCGCCTCGTGGCACTTGGCAAGGTTCCGCTCCGGGCAGATCAGCGCCTCGAACTCGATGAACCAGCCCAGCCCCTCCACCCGGTCGATGTGCACCCGCACGCCCTCGCGGCTCAGGTACAGCGACCGCTCCTTCTTCACCACGCACCACACCGGCAGCGGCGTCGCGCCAAAGCGCTCCCGCGCCATCTGTTCTGGATAGATCGTGAACGTGCTCAGCTTCGGCCGCGCACGCGACGCCCGCTGATAGAACACCCACTCCGTCGGGTGCCCCTCCGTCTCCCGCTTCTTCAGCCGCGCATCCGGCACGCGGTAATACGTGTCCACCTGGTTGAACGTGGCGACCCACCCCGCGCCGATCGCGCCGCAGATCGTGCGGCCCAGATCAGGGTCGCGAAGCTCGGCCTTGTACTCCACGTTCTGCATGTCGTCTTCCGGGTTATCGGACCGCGCACACCGCTCGCGCAGGCGGCGAAGCCCCATCCCCGTGATGGCATACGCCGCTTCCCTATGCATCGGCCTTCTCCAGGGCCTTCAAAAGCCGTGCCTCGTCCCAAGTTTCGATCCCAAGCTCCCTCGCCTTCGCCAGCTTGCTCCCGGCGCTCTCCCCCACGATCACGAAATCCGTGTTCTTCGACACCGACCCCGACACCTTCGCGCCATACCCCTCCAGCCGCGCCTTGAGCTCCTCCCGCTCGAAGTGCTCCAGCGTCCCCGTGATGACAACCGTCTTGCCGTCGAACGGGTTCTCCCCGCCGCCGCCCCCCTTCTTCGCCGCCAGAGCCCGCGCCTGCGCCGCGGCATACTCCTGACTCGTCAGGTCCACCCCCGCCTTGCGCAGCTCCTCGAAGGTCTTCCTCGCCACGGTGCTGTGCAGATACTCGTGCACCACCGGCGCGGTCAGCCGCCCAAGCCCCGTCTCCGGCAGGTCCTTCGGATCGCCCGGCAAGCCGTACTTCTCGCGCTCCGCCTTGTTCCCCGCCGCATCCTTCGGCCGGAGCTGCCACTCCTCCGCCGCGAGCAGCGCATCGATGTCCGCGAACTGCCGCGCCAGCGCCTTCGCCGTCGAATCCCCCAGATGCCGGATCCCCATCCCCGCCAGCACGCGCGCCATCCCGCGCCCCTTCGCTTCCTCGATCCCGGCGAGCAGGTTGTCCACCTTCTTCTCGCCCATCCGATCGAGCGCGAGCAGCTTGTCGCGATGCTCGTGCAGATGGAACACATCCGAGAACGACCGCAGCGGGATCGTCCCCGCCGAGATGATCTGATCGACCGTCTTCTCCCCCAGCCCCTCGATATCCATCTGCCGCCGGCCCGCAAACCAGATCAGCCGTTCGCGGATCTGCGCCGGACACTCCGGGTTCACGCACCGCCGCGCCGTCTCCAGCTTCGGGTCCCCGTTCGCTTCCGGCGGCTCAAGCTCCACCGGCCCCTTGCAC
>JAEYNG010000493.1 GCA_023412695.1 Planctomycetota bacterium
CCCCCACCGTGCACCGCGCCAGAGCCTGCCCCATCAGCTCGCTCAGCCGAAGCGCGTGCGTCGCCCCCGCGCGATGAAGAATGTCCACCGCCGCGGCGGAGTTCGCCGTGGTCACGATCGTCAGCGCCGGCGCAACCGCCCGCGCAGTAAACGTGATGTTGGTGTTCAGCGGGTCGCTCTGCGCCGTCACCAGCATCGCCGCGTTCCTCGCACGCATCCGCTCGTACGTCTCCGGGTCGTCCAAGTCTCCCACGACCACCCGCAGCCCCAAATCATGCAGCTCCAGCGCCTCCTTCAACTCCCCGACGATCAACGCATACTCGTGCCCCGAGCCGCGCAGCCGCCTGATCAGCGCCGCCGACACCGGGTCGTGGTTTGTCAGCAGCACATGCCCGCTCGTCCCCTCCGCCAGTTCGTGCGGCGCACGCGCTGCGTTCTGCGCCTCCAACCACGGTGCATAGAAGAACTGGATGAACGTGAACGGCAGCATGATCAGCAGGAACACGATCCCCGACAGCATCACGATCATCGAGAACAGCCGTCCCACATCGCTCCTGAACGCGACATCCCCATACCCCAGCGTGGACATCGTGGTCAGCGTCCAGTAGAACCCCGTCACCCACGAATGGTGCTGCCCCTCGTACGCCATCAGAAAATGAAACAGCACGCTGTAGATCACGATCAGCGCCAGCAGCGCGCCGATGAACCGCAGCAGCGACAGGAAGTTCCGCTGCGAGGTCCGCTGCCGCAGGAAGTACGCGAGCTGTGACGGCATGAACTTCATAACCCTGGACGGCCTCCTGCAGTTCGCTCACTCAAGACCGCATCCTACCGCCGCCGGCAGGCCCCCGCCCGGTCCCCACTACCATCCCGCATGAACCGCCGCGCGTGGCTCAGCGCATCCACCCTCGTCGCGATCGCCGCGGCGTGGTCGATCGCCGCCGAACGCCCCGCGCTCCTCATCCTCCGCGAGCTTTACCGCCTCGGCGAAACCGTCGGCATCACCCCGACACCCCCCGCACCCGGCGCACGCCTCGCCGGCCAGATCCTCGGCTTCAACTACTCCCAGCCCCCAGGCTGGTACGCGCTCTGCGCCCAGACCCTCGCCGTCGCCCTCGCGCTCTGTCCACTCCTCGTCCCCACGCTCATCCTCCACCTCCAGCTCAACGCGCCGCGCAACTACCGCGTGCGCCGCCCGCACATCCTCTTCCTCCGCGCCGTACTCGCCACACTCGCCGCCGGCCTCGTCTTCGCCTCTCTACAGCTCAAGCTCAACTACTGGCTCTGGTCACAGTTCCTCGCACTCGGCGAGTCCCTCGGCGGCAGCGTCGCCCGCCTCAGTGGCCAGGTCGGCATCACCAGCCGCGGCCCGTTCTACGGCGACACCTTCGCGGACTCGCTCGGCAACTTACTTGTCCGCTACGGCCCCAACATTGCCTTCACCGCCCTCGCCGCCATCACTGCCCTCGTCACACACCGCTTTCTTTGGCGCACCGACCTCCGCCGTGCCGCCGATCCGACACGCTGCACCAACTGCGCCTACGACCTCGGCCAACTTCCCCCTGCCGCCCCTTGCCCAGAGTGCGGCGAACCCCGCCCCACGCCGGTAGGCCACGAGTGTGCTCCCTAAACTCCCCTACATCCATCAGCACCGTCCACGACTCGCGCCGCTCGCGCCCGAGCAACACGAGCTCGCCCGACAGCTCCGCCGCGACATCGAGATCCTCGCCACCGACATCGGTCCCCGCGGCACGTTCGCCCCGGCCCGCTACGCGCTCGCCGCAGACTTCCTCGAATCCTCGCGCCGCAACGCGGGTTATTCCGTCACGCGCCACTCCACCGTCTCGCTCGACATCGAGGCGTTCAACCTCGAAGCTGTGCTCACCGGTACGCGCAAGCCCGACCGCATCCTCATCGTCGGCGCGCACTACGACAGCGTCGCCGGCTGCCCCGCCGCGAACGACAACGCCAGCGGTGTCGCCGGCGTCCTCGCCATCGCCCGTGCGCTCCGCGGCACGCCGCAGCCCTGCACGATCCGCTTCGTCCTCTTCGCCAACGAGGAGCCACCCCACTTCAATCTCGATTCCATGGGCAGCCAGCACTACGCCCGCTCCTGCCGCGGGCGCAACGACGACCTCATCGGCATGGTCTGCCTCGAAACCATCGGCTGCTACAAGCACCAGCCCAACTCGCAGTCATGGCCCGTCAAGGGCCTCGGGCTCGTGCTCCCCTCCGTCGGCGACTTCATCACCTTCGTCGGCCCCGATTCCTCCAGGCACTTCATCAGGTCCGCCGCCGCCGCCTTCGATGCCCAGAACGCCTTCCCCCTCCTCGCCGCCGCCGCACCAAAGGCCATCGACCAGATCAACTGGTCCGACCATCGCGGCTTCAACGAGGTCGGCTACGAGGCCTTCATGGTCACCGACACCGCGCCGCTCCGCTACGAGCACTACCACCTCCCCACCGACACGCCGGAGAGGCTCGACTACGAATCCATGGCAAGAGTGGTCACCGGCCTGATCGGCATGACTCGGACGCTCGCTGAGTAACGCACGCCTCACTCCCGCCGCGGCTCAACCCCCAGCAGATTCCTCACCAAGAAGTCCGCCCGCCGCCTCCGCCCATAGGGCGTCTCCGCCGCGCCATGCCCGACCCCGGGCATCACCAAGAGCTCGAAGTCCTTGTCCGCCTTGATCAGTGCATTTGCCACCTGCATCGTCGATGCCGGGTCCACGTTCCTGTCCAGCTCCCCCACGATCAGCAGCAGCTTGCCTGTCAATCTGTGCGCCTGCGTCACGTTCGAATGCTCCGCATAGTGCTCGCCGATTGGCCACCCCATCCACGCTTCGTTCCACCAGATCTTGTCCATCCGGTTGTCGTGGCACCCGCAGTCCGCGACGGCCACGTGGTAGAAGCCGCCATGCGCCAGCAGCGCCCGCAGCGCGCTCTGTCCGCCCGCCGAGCCGCCGAAGATCCCCACGCGCGAAGTGTCCATTTCACCATGTTTCTCCGCCGCGGCATGAATCCAAGCAATCCTGTCCGCAAAACCCGAGTCTCCCAGGTTCTTCCAGCACACGTCGTGGAACGCCTTGCTGCGGTGGGCCGTGCCCATCCCGTCGATCTGCACCACGATGAACCCCAGTTCCGCGATGTCGTGCATCACGCCCAGATGCGCATCAAACGCCTTCGGCACAAACGCGCTGTGCGGCCCGGCATAGATGTGCTCCACCACCGGGTACTTCTTCTTCGCATCGAAGTTCGTCGGCCGCACGATCACGCCGTGGATGTCCGTCTTCCCATCCCGCCCCTTCGCGATGAACCGCTCGGGCGGCACCCACGGCAGCGCAACCAGCCCCGACCAGTCCGCACGCTCAAGCTCGCACACCAGCAAGCCCGTCGCGGCGCTGCGCAGCTCGACAACGCCCGGCATATCGACCCGCGAGTAACGATCGATCAGGTACCGTCCATCCGGCGAGAACTCCACATCATGCGTTCCGTCCCCCTCGGTCAACATCGTCAGCCCCGTGCCGTCGAAGTTCACCCTCGCGAAGTGGATGTAGTACGGGTCCTGATCCGCATGCACCCCCGCGACGCGCAGCCACACC
>JAEYNG010000443.1 GCA_023412695.1 Planctomycetota bacterium
GTACTGGTTCTGGAGGCGGTGGGCGAACAGGGCGATCGCCTCGCGGTCGGCGTCGGTGAGGTCCGGGAGCTTCGCGAACAGGCGGTCCAGCTCGCGGGATCGCACCGTGTCGGCGTAGTCGCCGAGCTGGCGGAGCAGCGCGCCGGCGTGGTCGGGCGTGATGGTGACGTGATCGATCGCCTTGAGCTTCTCGGCGAAGGACTGCGCGGCGAGGGCGAAGAGCTGCTCGGGGCGCATGTCGCGGTAGATCGCCATGCGTTCGCGTTCGGCGCCGACTCGGGCCTCTTCGACGGCGCGGATCGCCGCGGCCTCGGCGGTCGATTGCAGGCCCTGACGCTCGGCGGCGGCGGCGGCGTTGATCCGTGCGGCCTCGGCCTCGTCGGTCATGCGGCGCTTCTCGTTCGTGCCGTGCTGCTCGATGAGCTGCTGCTCGCGCCGGGCGAGCTCGATCTTGTTCTGCAGCTCGTTCTCCTGGATGGCGCGTTCCTTCTCGACGGCCTGGGCGCGGCGGCGGAAGGTCGCCTCGTCGGCCTCCTGCTGGATGGACTCGCGGACGGGGATCTGCAACGACTTCTCGAGCTCGGCGGAGGGCGCGACGCTGGAGACACGGACGGAGACGATCTCGATGCCCATGCCCGCGAGGCCCGCGTCGCCCCGGAGCGCGTTGTCGATGCGCGAGCGGACCTCCTCGGGGCCCGCGCGAAGGATCGCGTGCAGGTCGCGCTCGGCGAAGTAGCCGGTGGCGTGCTGCTGGGAGAGCTCGGTGAGCATCCCGGCGATGCGCTCCAGCGGCTTCTTGCGGTGGGCGCCCGAGCGCAGGTCGATGGAGAAATCCACACGCTCGGCGACCGCGGCGGGATCAACTACGCGGTAGGTCACGACGCCCTGGGTGTGCACATCCTGAAAGTCCTTGCTGCGGGACTCGAAGAGGAAGGTGAGTTCGAGGTCCTCGACGGGGATCGCGGCGAGCGCGGCGTTCATGGGGAAGAACCAGAACGCGAGGCCGCGGCCGGAGCGGACGCGCCGGCCCTTGGAGTAGTGCAGCACGTGGTGGCTGGTGTCCGAGCGGAGGTGGCGGATGAACGGGTAGCTGGTGATCTCGGTCATGGTTCGTCTCCCAATCGAGTGGTGCGGGACAGTGATGGACCGACGAAGCGATAGAGCTCCGCCGGGCGGTGTCCGACGTTGTCTTCGAGCGTGCCGGTCGGTTGGAGCTCGCCGCTCGCGAGCATGCGGCGGCGGAAGGCGTCCTTGTTGAGCTTGCGGCCAAGAATGGTCTCGTGCACACCCTGGAGCGCACGGAGCGTGAACTCGGGCGGGAGGAGCTGGTAGCCGACCGGCGTGTAGTCGAGCTTGCCGCGGAGCCGGACCATCGCGGTGCGGATGATCTCACCGTGGTCAAAGGCCAGCGGGAGTTCTTCGTTGGAAGCGGAGCGGACGGATACTGTGAGGTCGGTGCCCGCCGCGTCGGAAAGTGAAACGCTCGCGAGTATGCCGCCGGTGCGGATGTTGGCATCACGGAGGCGTGTCGGCTCGACAAGCGCGAAGTACGCGACGCTGATTACGCGTGTGCGCGGGTCGCGGGCGGGGTCGCCAAAGGTGTAGAGCTGCTCGAAGAAGACTCGTTCGAGGCTGGCTTTGTCCCGGAGAACTCTCGCCGCGGCCTGATCGAGCGACTCGGTGGGCTGGACGAACCCCCCGGGGAGCGCCCAACGGAACTGGAATGGATGAGCGTCGCGCTGGAGCAGCAGGACGCGGAGCCGCCGCTCGTCGAGCGTGAGCAGCACGAGGTCCACGGTTACGCTCGGCCGCTCAAACTGCGATGGGTCGTACCGCTCGAGGAACTCGGCTTCCGACTGTACAGAGGATGGACTGGGCTTATTCAGCATGACTTCGATACGTACAGCATATATCTCATTTGCATCTAAGTCAAGCCTTCTGCCGTGCGACTGCAAGGTTTCGACCCCCCGCGGCAAGTCTTCATTGACGGTGAGGTGCCGGTCGCGGTCCGTGCGGCCGGTTGGAGGGTGTTTGGCGGAAGGATCGAGCAGCGGGTCCCGGGCGTTTGCCGGGCGCCTCGACCTTCGGCCGGGCACTCGTCCGCCGTTGATGAAGGGAGGATTTGATGCGCCGGGATAAGAGCAGTGTGCGGGCGTGGAGCGCGGCCGCGGCGGTGGTGTTGGCGATGGCGGGGAGCGCCGTCGGCCAGGTGCGTGTCGAGGGGATCGAGCACGGGGCGATGGGTGGGGCGTCGCTTGCGCCGACACCGGATGGTGCGCTGCTTGTGAGCGGCATCGGCTCGAGCGGCGAGGACGGGGTGGAGTTGCACTGCGACAGCGCGTTCGGCGCGAGCGTGAGTATCGCGATCGATGAGCTGCTTGCGCCGCTGCCCTCGAGCCGCGAGCTGCGCATCCGGCCAAAGGGGTGGGACGGGACGATCAAGGGGTCGTTGCGGATGGCGAGCCGTCCGCCCGATGGGACACCGGGCTCGTCGATGGATGTGTCGTGCGACTTCGCGGACGCGGGCGCGGTGCACATCCGGGTGACGGCGCGCGATCAGTTCGGGAACCTGATGCTCTCAAACGTACTGCCCGCATCGAGCGTGCAGTGCTCGGTGTCGTCATTGGTTCCGCCGGGAGGGCTGACGTGCGGCGTGGCGATCAACACCAAGGGCACGGGCGCGGCCAAGGGTCGCGGGATGTCGGTGACGCTGCCCGAGGGCGACTGGACGGTGTCGGGCCTGTCGTCGGCGGCGTTGCACGGCGTGTCGGTGATCGGCTTTGAACCGGAGATGTGCGCGGCGTGCGACCAGTGGCGGGGG
>JAEYNG010000466.1 GCA_023412695.1 Planctomycetota bacterium
CACCCCGCGAACCACGCGCTCAGGAACGCGAAGATATCCGGCACCGTGATCCCCGGCGTGCCGTCAAACTCCGCGGCCGGGTCCTGTGCGAACCACGCGCTGAGGAACGCGAAGATATCCGGCACCGCTATGGTCCCGTCACCATCGAAGTCCGCCGCGCACACGGGTCCATCGGTCACGTCCGCCCGAACCAGCGCACTGCTCCGGTCGGTGAACGCCACGCCGTAGATGAGCGAAGAGCTCGAGTTGAACTGCCCGTGTCCAGCCTGCGGCCGACCCGTGCCGAACAGCACCTCGCGGACCGTGCGGTCCTCGCCGCCGACCGACATCACCTCGCCCGTTCGAGCGATCTTCTCGATCGTGCCGTCCGCCCTCGCGACGCACAGCATCTGCGCCGTCTGCGGCGTGACATCCCCGCCCCGCAGCGTCGCCAGGAACGCCACGTCCCCTGCCTCGTTCAGCACCGGTTCGGCGAACGTCGCAAACACCACGCCGTCCGCGGCGCCCGGCGCGGCGTCCCCTTCACGCACCACCACGCGTCGCGTGCCGTCCGCTTCAGAGACCCACAAGCCCGAGTTGGTCGTCGCCGTCGAGCTCCCGCCGGTGACAAAGCCCGCGAACGCAATAGCTCCCGCGCCGTTTGTCATCGGCCGCCGCGAGAACATCGAGAACACCGCGCCGTCCTGCCCGCCCGCCGGCTCCCCCGCGCGAGCAACCGCCGCGAGCGATCCGCCGCGATCGCTCCAAATCCCCGCGCGATTGCTTTCGTCGATGCCTGTCCCTGTCAGCTCGCCCCAGAACGCAACGCCCCCGTCATGGTCAATCCCGACATCCGCACCAAGCTGCGCGAACACCGCGCCCGCGGGGGCGCTCGGCGCCTGCGCGCCCGTCCGCGCGACGAGCACCGGCCCGGCCCCCGCATCCTTCCAAAGAACGCTCTCGTTCGCCTCAACAACCCCCGTCCCGCTGAGCCGCGAACGCCACGCCACCATCCCATTGCTCGAAACGCCCGGCTGGTCAAAGTGCACCCAGCTCAGCCCGTCAAGCCCGGGCGCGGCCGTCCCCGTCACGTGAGTGGTCTGACCGTACGTCACGCTCGACCCATCGAGCAGCGCATACGCCGCCTCGCCCGCAGCAGTCAGTCCGCTCGGCCCGGGGATCACCGGCATCGGCAGCGGTGGTGGGGTTGGAACAGGATCGATCGCCAGCACGCCCACGCCGACTTGCCCATCCTCCTGCGTCATCAATGCCGCCCGCGTGTACGAGTACGCAGGAACGCCCTGCACCCCGCCGGTGATGAGCATCCCGAAATCCGTAAACGCCGCCATGCTCATGCTCTCATGCACGAGCGGCTCCTCGTCCGTGACGACCGATCCCTCGAGCAGCATCGTTTGCAAGCCGCCATCCGCGGCCTTCCACAAGCCGCCATCAGCGGTTACTACGGGGCTCGCCGGGGAACCCACGAGTCGTGCGACCAGTGTCCCGGCTCCGCGAGCGTCCGCCGCGTTGCTCCCGACACGTAACATCACCGTCCGCATCCCCGGTGTGAAGTTGATCGTCACCGGGCTGGTCGTGAAGCACGCGATCGGTGCGAGCGTGTCGCAGTTCCCTGAGAGTACAGCGAGCGCGCGTTGCGAATACTCCGCGCTCATATAAAACTGCACCATCGTGCTCGGTGCATCCGATGTATCCGTAAACGTGAACCACACGTCCGACCTCGAAGCGCATCCGGTGATGCTGTCGGTCGCCCCCTCGGTGGTAAAGACGGTCCCGCCCAGCCCGATCGGCACCGCCCCCTCGCAGACATCATTGATGAGCGGGTCGTTCGCCGTGCGGCGCGCCCAGAACAAGACCTCACCCTCCTCATTGATCCTCGCGTTGCCGAACGCCTGGAACAGCCCCCCGGCGCTCCCCGCGCCCGTCCCCGTCACCGCGACTACCGACCGCTGCACATCCGCGCTGGCCGCCCCGCACGCCGCCAGAACCGCCGCGGCGGTCAGCCCAGTTTGACGAATCCTGTTCATGCCAACCTCCGGCTCTTGCCCCCGCCACAAGCATGTACGAACTTTCTTTCTCTTCCCTGCAGGCACCCGCTCGCGGCTCCGTATATTCACGCAGAACGTGTGAGAATGCAAGCCTATCCGAAGCCGGAGCGCAACCATGCGATCTTCCCGCCATTCCCGTATCGCCGTCGCCATCCCCGAGGTGATCGCCGCCCTCGTGACCGTCGCCGTCATCATCGCGATCCTCGCCGTGCTCACCGCCGATAATCGTCGCCGCTCCCGTTCCGCGGCCTCGCTCGACAACCTCCGCTTCTTCGGCTCCGGCACCCAGACCTACGCCGCCGACCACAACAACCGCTTCTGGACCTTCTCCTGGACCGCGGGCGGTCAGGAATCCGAATACCCGGACCTCAACGTCGCGGCCTCCGACCTCGAAGCCGCGGCCAATCAGGCCGTCGACATCATCCGCCGTCTCGGCCACACGCCGGAGATCCCGCGGATCACGACCTGGGTGCCGCATGTCCAGTACAGCTACCTTGCGCTGTACGACCACCTCGGCATGAGCGTCCCATCGCGCATCGCCGTCTCGCCCGAGGACCGCACCCGCCTGAGCTGGCAGCGTGACACCGCGGGTTTCCTTGCGTTGCCAGTCCGTCCGTTCGGAAACGAAGGCGGCGTGCTCCGCTGGATCTACTCGAGCAGCTATGAGATCGGACCTGCGTTCTGGTCCCCCGATGCCGCCGTCGGCAACCAGCAGACCGTCGCCAACAGCGGATCGCACAGCATCTATCTCGTCCCCCCGAATGCGACCTTTGGCAACCGGACCCTCGACCAGGTCCGCTTCCCGGCGAGCAAGGCCCATCTTTGGGATTCGCACCAGCGCGACCTCGGCAACCGTGTCCCGTTCTTCGCCGTGCAGGAAGCCCGCGTCCCGGTCCTGTGTGTTGACGGCTCCGTCGGCCTGCGATCGGCCCGATACACCAACCCCGGCTTCAACCCCAACTCCCCGCCCTCGCCACTCGCCCTCACATTCCCGTACTCCCCCGACGTCCTGTGGGAGCCCGGCCCCGTCAGCGGCCAGGCGCAGGATCAGGTCCAGGGCCGCCAGCGCTACACCCGCTGGGGCCTCCGCGGCCGCGACTTCAACGGCCCCG
>JAEYNG010000500.1 GCA_023412695.1 Planctomycetota bacterium
CGCTGGGGGGCGCTGGCGGGGGAGTGGGGACGGGGCGCCGGTTGACGGGCAGCGGGGGGGGGGTGGCGGACTGGGCGCTGGGACTTGGCACCGCGGCGCTGCTGATGTTCGGCAGTTCGCTTGTCGCCTGCGCGCTACTCGGGCGGACACCGCTGATGGGCGTGCTGGCGTATCCGCTCGGGGCGTGGCTGGTGTCGCGCGTGCTGGACGAAGCGGCGAACGACCTGCGGTCGGGCCGGCCGATGGAGTGGGCGGGGATGACGTACGCGCGGTCGTCGCGGTGAGAGCTCAGAGCGCCGGGTTGGTACCGGCTTGGCCGGATTCACCGCCGGCGATCGCGCCGCGCATCTGCGTATCGGCCTGCAGGTTCTTCATGCGGTAGAAGTCCATGATGCCGAGGTTGCCGCGGCGGAAGGACTCGCTGATGGCCTTGGGGATCTCGGCCTCGGCGAGGACGACCATTGCGCGGTTCTTCTGCTGCTCGGCCTTGAACTCCTGCTCCGCCGCGACGGCGAGGGCGCGGCGCTTCTCGGCCTCGGCCTGGGCCATTTCCTTGTTGGTCCGGGCCTGGTCGAGGTCGAGCTTGGCGCCGATGTTCTCGCCGACGTCGATGTCGGCGATGTCGATCGAGAGGATCTCGAAAGCGGTGCCGGCGTCGAGGCCTGAGGCCATGACCTTTTTGGAGATCTCGTCGGGATTCTCGAGCACGTGCTTGTGATCGACTGCGGAGCCGATGGTGGACACGATGCCCTGGCCAACGCGGGCGACGATGGTCTCTTCGGTTGCACCGCCGACGAGGCGGGCGATGTTCGTGCGGACGGTGACGCGGGCCTTGGCCTTGAGCTGGATGCCGTTCTTGGCGACTGCGTCGATGGTCGGACGCGGGCTGGAGGGGCCGGGGCAGTCGATGACCTTCGGGTTCACGGAGGTCTGCACGGCCTCGAGGATGTCGCGGCCGGCGAGGTCGATCGCCGTGGCGGTGCTCCACTCGAGGTTGATCTTCGCGCCGCGGGCGGCGATAAGGGCGGAGATGACGTGCGGGACGCGGCCGCCGGCGAGGTAGTGCGATTCGAGCTGGCCGGTGGGGATGTCAAGCCCGGCCTTCTTGGCGCGGATGCGGCTGTAGACGATCTGGCGGGCATCGACCTTGCGCAGCTTCATGCCGATGAGCTCGAAGATGCTCACGCGGGCGTTGCTGAGCAGGGCCTGGATCCAGAGGTTGAAGAACTGCCCCAGGACGAAGACCATGATCAGCAGGGCGAGCCCGCCGACAACTCCGACGATGATCCAGACGGTGTTCATTCCGCGTGCTCCACGTTGCAACGCTCCGCGCCTACGGCGGACCGCTTGACGGCGGAGTATAGCGAACAGCGGGCGTTCGTCCGGGGCTCAGACGGCCCGCACGCGGATCGTCGAGCCCTCGACCGAGACGACCTTGACCTTCGAGCCGGCGGGGATGTACGAGATCTCGGCGAGCGCATCGACCCGCTTGTCGGCGAGGCGGATGACGCCGACCGGGCGGAGGTCGGTCAGGACCGTGCCCTCCATGCCGATGAGGCTCTCGAACTCCTCGTTGCGGTCGTCGCTGAGCACGGGCCGCTCCTCGCCCTCCTCGCCGAAGAGCAGCTGTTTGCCGACCTTCGTGCTGGGCATGAGCTGGAGCGCGAACATGAACACGAGCGGCGCGAGGACGAGGACGGTGCCGATGCCCGCCGCGCCCCACTTCCAATCCACCTTGAAGAGGCAGACGACGCCGCCGATAGCGACCGCCGCGGCGGTGAGGGAGATCAGCCCGCCCGACGGAATGAACGCCTCGGCGGCGAGGAGGACGAGCGACAGCCCGACGAGCAGCACTCCCCAGATCAGCAGGTATTCCGCCATCGACTATGCGCTCCGCTCGCCGGGCGTGCCCGGGGTGTTCTCCGTCACGTGCTCGACGCCGATCCGGAACGCGTCGCTCGAGGCGACGCGGACCGTGGCGCCGGCATCAATGAAACCATATTCGGCCACGGCGTCCAGAACCTGATCATCAAAGAGCACGCGCCCGGCGGGGCGGAGGGGGGTGACCGCGCGGCCGACCGCGCCGACCTTCACCCGGGCGTCGGCGTCGGACATGGCCTGCAGCAGCGTCGTTTCGGACTCGGACTGAACGGCGGCCTTCAGGACGAGGCGACCGATGAGCGGAGTCGAGGGAAGGTGCTTGGCGAGGAGGTACATCACGCCGCCGCTGGCGAAGGCAGATACCAGAACGGTGACAAGGCCGGCGGTGAGCTCGCTGCGCTCCTGGACGCTGTCGGGGAAGACCCCGCCGCCGCCGACGAACGTGCCGACGAGCCCGCCCATCAGCAGCAGCACGCCGAGCACGCCGCACACGCCGAAGCCCGGGATGACGAACAGCTCGGTCAGGATGAGGACGATGCCCACGAGGATCGCGGCGATCTCCCACCACGCGGCCATGTTGACCAGCGCTGGGGGGATGATCAGCGTGAGCAGGGCGGCCACCGCGACGATGCCCGGGGCGGTCAGGCCGGGGTGCGTCATCTCGACGAACAGGCAGATCAGGAAGACCGCGATGAGCAGGCCGCGGACCCAGCCCAGCGTGAGGAAGCGTGCAAGGCCCTCGGACCAGTTCTCGTCGAGGCGGACGACGTTCTTGGCGCCGAAATAGGCGACGAGGTCGCTCTCGCCGTTCAGGGTCTGGACAGCGAGGCCGTAGCGGAGCATCTCCGCCGTGTGCAGCATGAGGACGCCGTGGCCGTCGCCGACGTACTCGATCACCTTGTACTTGCCGGCGTGCTCGGAGGACGAGAAATCGGGCCGGCTGGACACCTGGCCGCGGAGGTCCAGCTCGTTCTGGACTTCCGCGCGGATCTTCGGCGGCGTGTTCGGGTCGCCGGGGCGGAAATCCAAGGGACCGCCGGGTTCAGGCCCGGAAGGCGGCGAGGTTTCGAGGGATTCATCGGGAAGTGCAGGCCTGCGGCCAGCGCCCCCGACGGGCCCGGTGACGGAGGGGATTCGCGGGTTGATGCGATCCGGAGCGGCACCGATGGCCGCGGTCGCCTCGCTCTCGGTCGCGAAATAGCGTTCGCCGGTGGCGGCGTGCTCGATGAACCAGAGTTCGACGCCGCGACGAACGATGCGCTGCACCAGCATCTCGTCGTAGCCGTTGCGGCGCGCAGAATCGATGACCTCCGCGAGAAGAGGGCCGAGGAACTTCTCGCTGAGTGCATCGTCATCCTGGAGCGCGCGCGGGCCGGTCACGGGGCTGAAGGTGATAGGCAGGGCATCGCCGAAGGCGGCGTGTTCGGTTGTCACCATTTCCTTGCAGGCAAGGCCGATGACCGCGCCGCCGGAGAACGCCTGGGACCGGATCCATGCGGTGGTGTTCCCGATCTGCGAGGACTTGATCGCAGAGCAGATGGTCAGCACCGATGAGAGCTCGCCGCCCGGGCTGTCGATCTCGAAGATCAGGGCGTCCGCGCCGTCATTGACGGCCTTGTCGATCCGGCGCTTGACGCTGTAGGCAGTCCAGCGGTCGATCTCGCCATGGATGGAGATGATCGCGATGTTCTTGGCGCTGCGCGAGGCCGAGAGGGGGGCGGAGGGGTTCTGATCCTGCGGCCGCCCCGCCGCCGCGCCGATGCCGAGCAGCAGCAGGCAGAGCATCGCGACTCCACGCGCGACCGTCGACGCGCCGCGCCATGAAGGAGTTCGAGGATGTGCGAACCTCCCCGTCATCGTGGCCAACTATAGGTTCGGCCGCGACGGGTTCGTCCGCGACGGCACGCCGTCAGGTGGTTCGGAAGCCGCGGCCGGTGATTTTGAACCGGAAGGTGGGCGTGTCGGGGTCGTTGGTCTTGATGACCAGCCATGCGTTCCGAACGCCGACGCGGCTCGGATTGAACTGCAC
>JAEYNG010000065.1 GCA_023412695.1 Planctomycetota bacterium
CCCGAGGATGTCTCCAACCGTGATGCGCATACCCCGGATGCATGGCTTTCCGCCGCGTTTCCCGGGCTCGATCGTGATGATTGTGCGGTAGTCCACGTGTGCATTTTACCTGCGAACCCGCCAGCACCCTGCTCACGCCATCGTCATCCCGCCGTCCACCACGATCGTCTGGCCCGTCAGATACCCGGCCTCGTCCGAAGAGACATACGCCACGGCCGCGGCGATGTCCTCCGGCGTGCCGAGCCGACGCACCGCGACCATGTCCTGCAGCTTGGTCTTGATCTCCGCCGGCAGGTTCTGGGTCATGTCCGTTTCGACATAACCCGGCGCGACCACGTTGCACGTGATGCCCTTCGACCCCAGCTCCCGCGCGATCGTCTTGCTCAGACCGAGGAGCCCCGCCTTCGCCGCGGCGTAGTTCGCCTGTCCAGCGTTGCCGACAACGCCCGACGTGCTCGCGATGTTCACGATGCGCCCGAAGCGGCCCTTCATCATCGGCCGCGCCGCCGCGCGGATCGCCACGAACGCCGACTTCAAATCGACATTCAGCACCTCGTCCCACTCCTCGTCGCTCATTCGGAGCGCGAGGTTGTCCCGCGTGATCCCCGCGTTATTGACAAGGATGTCCAGCCGGCCCTGCTCCGCGACGACTTCATCGATCGACTTGGCGAGCGCCGCGGCGTCGCCCACATCAACCGCCTTGAACGACGCCGCGCCGCCTGAGGACTTGATCTGCTCCGCGAGGTCCGCCAGCGGCCCAGCCGTCCGGCTCACCAGCACCACGTGCCGGCCGTCGCGCGCCAGACGCAGCGCGATCGACTTCCCGATGCCGCGGCTTGCGCCCGTCACGAACGCGACACGGCGGGTCTCATTCCCTGTGGTCATCTCACACTCCGAAAAGCCCGCCGGTCAGCAGGTCAATACAACTCAGGTGCCCGGGATCGTGACCGGCCCGCCGGGCGTGTTCTTCCGGGTCGGGCCGTCCTTCTCCGGCGCTGGCGTCCCGCTGTCGCTCGGGGCGTCACCGCTGCCCGGGGCTGCATCATCGCTGCCCAGCAGGTCTGACAGGAGCGACGACTGCGCCGCGCTGGCCGGCGTGTACATGAACCCGATCGGGCCGATGCCGTCCCACGCCGACGCACGGTTGCGCTCGCCGCTCGCCGCGGGCGCATTGGTGAAGACCCACGTCTCACCGCTCTGCGCAGCGCCCCAGCCAAGGAGGTAGGAGCCGCGGGGGTCCTGCACCGCGATGAGCACGCCCTTGCTGGGCATCATCCCGCCGCCGGACATCGCCGCCTCGATCTCCGGCATGTTCTCCTTCATGGCGTCCATGCTCTTCTGGATCTCGGCCTGGATCTCGTCGGGCGACATCGTCTTGAACTTCTCGATCTGGGAGCGCATCTGCTCGAGTTGCTCCGGCGGGATCGTGCCCTGCTGCTCGAGCATGTCCATGACCGAGGATGCATCGCCGCTCGCAAGGGCCTGGCTCACCTGGCCCATCATCTGCTCCATCATGCCGGTGAGCGACGACAGGTCCATGCCGCCCCCGCCCGACATCGAGAGCGAGAGATCAACCGCACCCGCGTAGACGATCCGCACCGCCTCGATCGGCTTGGTGGCGTCCTCCCACTCGGCGGTCTCGACCATGCCGTTGAGGAGCTGGTTTGCCCCGGCGTCCATCATCCCGCCGAGCTTCTCCTCGTCGCCCTTGGCCAGCGCGTTCGCGAGGTGGATGATCGCGCGCGCGAAGCCCTCGTCGGTCGTCGAGACGTCGCTCGCGAACTGCACACGCGGGTCGGCCTGCATCTCCTGCAGCAGATCGCCCAGCGCAACCACAGCCGGCGGCGGGGGAGGTGGGGGCGGCGGGGGAGGCGGCGGCGGGGGCTCGGGCGGCTTCGGGCAGCCGGTCAGCACCAGCACCATCAGCAGCGAGGATGCGCCGCCGATGATGCGGCGCGCCGTCCCGTGCTTCTTCCTGTCCCGGCCAGCGTCATGGTTCGTCATGGGTCTCGACCTTGGTTGCCTTGTCAATCCGGCGCATCAGACCGGCAAGCGTCTTGCCCGGTGCAAGCTCGTGCCACTCTGTCCCCGGACCCCCGATCCCGGCCAGCCACCGGCAGTTCTGCTCCCACCGGACCGGCATCGTCAACTGCTCGACCAGCCGGCGCCGGATCGAGTCCTCAACTGTACGCCCCCCCGAGGGGGCAGTTTCATGCCCCGCCCCCGTCACGTTCGAGGAAACGACGCACCGCGGGGCCCGCATCGGCGTCCGTGCCAGGGCCTCCCGCAGCCGGTCCGCCGCGGGCTGCATCAGCGGCGAGTGGAACGCCCCCGCCACGGGCAGCGGGGCCGCGCGAAGCCCGATCTCCGACGCCACCTGCGCCACCCGCCCGCACGCCGCGATCGACCCGCTGACAACCACCTGCCCGGGCGCGTTGAAGTTCGCCGCGACGAGCACGTCCGACCCGCGGGCCTTGTCGCACACCGCCTGGGCCTGCTCCTCCGTCGCGCCGATGAGGGCGACCATCCCCGACCCTGGAGAACCGTCCGCGGCCTTGATCGCGTCCGCCGCATCCTGCATCGCCCGGCCCCGGAGCGTCACCAGCTCCAGCCCCTCCTCGAAGCTGAACACGCCCGCAAGGTGGAGCGCGGTGTATTCCCCCAGCGACAAGCCGCCCGTCGCCTTCACCCCGGCCTCGTCCGCCCCGGCCCCGGCACCCGCGCCCCAGCGGGCGAGCATGCCGTGCCAGCACGCCACCGAGCAGACGTAGATCGCCGGCTGCGAAACGTCCGTCTGATTCAGACGCTCGGCGGGACCCTCGAAGCAGATCTGCGAGAGCGGCGAGCCCAGCCGTGAGCCGAGCACCGCGTCAGCACGCTCGAACACCTGCCTCGCCTCGGGCGATGCCGCGTGCCAGGCCTTGCCCATCGACACGGCCTGCGCGCCCTGACCCGGACACAGAATGATGCGGGGAGTGGACATGAACGCAGTTTAGCGGTGTTTACCTTGGCTTGTGGAACAAGAACTTGGTCAGGAGGTTGAATGCCCACAGGACGATGAGCGACACCGCGCCGATCCCTGTCATCCCCAGCCCGAACACGGCCACTCCTGCCATCTGCAGATCGGCGCCGCGCCCATATTGGCCTACCGCTGTAGCCGTCGCGCGATCGTGAATGACGTGAGCCACCAGCCCCGCGTATGCACCGCCGACAAGGAGGAGCAGGATCCAGCTGCAGCATCGGTGACGCCCATGCGGCGGAATACCCACGATCGTTGCAAGTGCGACAAATGGGATCGCCGCACATGTTGTGAAGAACTGCACGGAGAATGAACCATCGGATGCGAGAATGATGGTCGCGGCAAGCACAGCTCCGGCACCGAAAACAAGCGAAAGAACCGCTGGCCGAAGATCACGCGACGCTGCAACTGCTTGCTGTCCTGCTTCATCGCGCCCGCACTCCGGACATATCCCATTGGGGGAGAGATCCCGTCGTATCCGCACCCGACACAGAGGTTCGCGAGCACGTCTCGCTGATACCACTGGCGGTGGACCATGCACGCGTACGCCGCGGCGAGCGCCGGCAAGCCAAGACAGAGCAGGATGACAAAGCAGGCCATGATCGCAGTCTAAATGATCCATACGACCGTGATGAAACAAGGTCGTCGCTGCAAGACATCGTCTGTGGCCCGCCGAGCGTTCAGCAGCCCGATGAGTAGTGCTGGATGAACAGCGTCAGATCCACTACGGTGGTTACGCCGTCGCCGTTGACGTCGCCGCGGCCGGAGAAGAACGAGCTCAGATACGCGAACAGGTCCTCCGACGAGATCGCGCCGTCCCCGTTCCAGTCCCCGGGGCAGACCTGGTCCTCATCGAACAGGGAGTTCAGCGCCCGCTCGGCGTTGACGCGGCCATAGCCGTACTGCGGGTCCCACCCCGCCGGACCGCGATCGTCGGCTGTCTCGCGGAGGATCCGTCGCACCTCGCTCGAGCTCAGCCACGGCGCGGTCTCCAACAGCAGCGCGGCGATCCCCGACACAAACGGCGCGGCCATCGACGTGCCGGTCTCGGTGCGATGCCCATTGGGTATCGCGGTCGTGTCGGTGGTCGTCATGATCTGCACGCCCGGCGCGCACACGTCCACCTGCGGACCAGTGGTGCAGAAAGGCCCCACGATGTCGCGGTGGTCGGTCGCGGTCACTGCGATCACCTCGGGGAACCGCGCTGGGTAATACACCTGCGCGCCCGGCGTGTTGCCCGCCGCCGCAACAACAACAGCGCCCGCCGCGGTCGCGTACGTTACCGCCGCGTGCAGGTAGGTGGTGCCCGTCGTGTAGCCC
>JAEYNG010000134.1 GCA_023412695.1 Planctomycetota bacterium
GAGCTGGACGCGGGCGCGTTGTTGAAGTCGATCAAGCCGATCATGACCCGGACGGAGATGAACGACTGCATCGATCGGTGCGAGCAGCTCAAGGCGTTCTCTCCGACGGTGGCGCAGCTGATGAAGATCACCGCGACCGAGGACTGCTCGATTCAACGGGTGGTGCGGGCGGTGGGCCAGGACCACGCGATCGCGTTGAAGATCATGAAGCTCGCCAACTCGGTCGCGTACGGGCGCGGCGAGCCGGTCGATACCGTGAAGTCGGCGGTGATGGGCATCGGGCTCGAGAAGATCCGGCAGGCGGTGATGAACATCGGCCTGATCGAGCATTTCGACGCGGGGATCGGCGCGGTGAGCCTGCCGCACTTCTGGGAGCATGCGATCGGCTGCGGGATTGTCGCGGGTGAGCTTGCGCACTCGACGGGGGTGGACGCCGAGGCGGCGTTCACGGCGGGCTTGCTGCACGATGTCGGGCGGCTGGTCCTGGCGGAGCAGCTCGGTGAGCGGTACGCGCGCGTGCTGACGGACGCGCGGGAGCTTCGTCTGCCGCTCGAGCACGTCGAGTCGAGGATGCTGCTGGTCAATCACGCCGACGTGATGGACCGATTGCTGCACGGCTGGAAGTTCTCCAAGCACCTGAAGAATCCGGTGGTGTTCCACCATCTGTCGGCGGGCGGGATCCGGCAGGCGTGCCCGCGGGAGGTCGCGCCGGTGGCGACGCTGGCGCTGGCGAACCGGCTGACGCACGCGATGCTGCTGGGCTCGTCGGGGAACGAGGTGGTGTACCCGACCGAGGAGTTGTGCCAGACGCTGCGCATCGATGGGGCGACGATCGCCGCGGTGTGCGAGTCGGGGCCGAGCCAGGCGGCGGACATGAAGGTGTCGCTGCTCTCCAACGGCGTGACGGGAAACTGGAAGAGCTATCGCGACGAGGTGATCGCCGCGGTGCGGGTGCCGGCGCACATCCTGTTTGAGAGTTCGGAGCCGGCGATCGACGCGTTCCGGATCCTGTGCCGGACCGTTTCGGGGCTCGGAGGGTCGGACGGGCTCGAGCCACCGAACGTGGGGGTGGTGCACATCCCGCACGGGCGCGACATTGTGAAGGTCAGCACGAGGTATCGGACGGCGGAGGAACAGGCCGGGTGTGGTCCGCTGCCGCTGATGGTGATCTCGCCGCTGGGGCAGTTGAACGTCGAGCAGGGCTTGGCGGCGGGCCGGTGCGTGGTGCGGGTGGCGAGCCCGGTGAATGTGCACACGTTCGTCGAGCGGCTGAACAGCCTGATCGCTGGGACGGCGTGCGATCCGCTGGCCCGCCTGGCGGCGTGATTCGTCTACACTTCCAGGTCTTCGAACTCGCCCTGCCCGTCGAGCGCGCCGTCAGGACAGGGCGTTGCCGGTGGATCTGCCGGCAGCGCGGGCGGAAGAAAATGAAATCAACACCGATCGGTCAAGAATGAGCCGGGCGCGACCGATTGAGTTGGTGTGCCGGGGGAAAGCCCGGCACGACTACGCTTGTTCTGTCCCGCCGGATCAACAATGGCTGTTGAAAGGCTCTGAGAATGGTTCACCGATTCGAGACAATCCCCGCCGCGCAAGGTGTGGGTTCACACAAGCAGCTTCAAATCAAGCTCAGGATTGTTGCCCCGCGTCGGGCGACTCCGCCGCGGGCGTCCGCGGTCGAGGCGTTGGCGCGGTTGGCGCGGCCAGCGGCACCGATTGGCGGCGGCCCGACGGGCGTGTGACGCAAGACGCAAAGCCAAGTTGTTTGAACCCCGCGCGGTCCATGATCGCCCGCCGGGCAGGTATCCCTCTGTAGCAGCGCCCGCGTGGAATCCGTGCCCGCGGGCGTTGTTTTTTTGGACTTTTCGCCGGGTGGCACAGTTGACGAGAGTGACCCGGGTTGACGGCCGATAAGCGGGGGTGCGCAAGGTCGTGCGCCTGCGCCGCCGATACATCTTCAACCGGGCGGTGTGTTGCCGTGCCCGGTGCGCTGCGCGGGCAGGTGAAGATCGATCGGCGACGCCCGCGTCGGGCGTTCGGGCGACTGGAGGTGGCCGATGCTGAGGCTGCCAGTTGATCAGGCGGTGCCCGGCATGGTGCTTGCGCTGCCGGTGCTGCACCCTGCGAAGCCGGACCACCTGCTGCTGAAGCCGGGCGCTGCGCTCGACATGCCGGCGATCAACCGGATGCGCGAGATGCGCGTGCGGCGGATCTGGATCCGCTACCCCCCTACCGACTTCCTGCTGCAGTACGCGAGCCCGAAGATCATCGCCGAGCACGGCGAGATGGCGTGCAAGCTGTCGGAGTGCTTCGACACGGTCGCGAGCAACGCGCACGCGAGCCTGGAGTTCGGGCACTATGTCGATGCGGTGCGGTCGTTCGCGCAGGCGATCCTCGACGAGCCGAACGCGGCGGTGTTCCTGGGGGACATCCTGGACTCGACATCGCCGATCGTGGCGCACTCGACGAACGTGTGCTACCTGAGCCTGCTGATGGCGCTGAAGCTCGACGCGTATTTGATCTCGGAGCGGCCGTGGGCCGGGCCGAAGCGGGCGCAGAACGTCGAGAACCTGGGCGTGGGGGCGATGCTGCACGACGTGGGGATGCTGCGGCTGCCGGAGGACGTGGTCGAGGACTTCGAGCGGACGCAGGACGAGGGGGACGTGCGGTGGCAGCGGCACTGCGCGCTGGGGTTCGAGGCGGTGCGCGGGAAGGTGCCGCCGACGGCGGCGAGCGCGGTGCTGCACCACCATCAGCGGATGGACGGGACGGGGTTCCCCAAGCGGCCGCGGGCGATGGGCCCGCCCAGGGCGCTGGAGGGGAGCGAGATTCATATCTTCGCGCGGATCATCGCGGTGGCGGACGTGTTCGATCGGGTGCGGAACCCGCCGTGCTCGGTGCGGCACGGGTCGGTGTCGCACTGTCCGCCGAAGGCTCCGACGGTGCGCGCGTTGAAGCGGACGCTGATGATGGCGCGGGCGGGGAAGCTGGACCCGGTGGTGATCAAAGCGCTGGTGGCGGTGGTGCCGGCGTTTGCGCCGGGGTCGATGGTCGAGCTGAACGACGGGGCGACGTGCGTGGTGACGAACTGGGACCCGCTGCAGCCGTGCAGGCCGGTGGTGCACGAGATCCCGGACCCGCAGGATTTTCTGCGCGTGCGCGGCCCGATGGACGACCCGCCGGAGCTGGGCCCGGCGATGGACCTGCGGAAGCGGCGCGACCTGAACATCGTGCGCGCGGAGGGGCACGACGTGGCGCGGGACGTGTTCGAGGCGAGGGACGCGTGCGAGTTCGACCTGCGGTATCAGTTCGCGGGGGGGATCATGATCCCTACGC
>JAEYNG010000146.1 GCA_023412695.1 Planctomycetota bacterium
GAGCTGGACGAGTGATGCGTAAGCAGAGCACATCCGTGGAGTGCGGCACCATGATGACCGTGATGAGCCGGCGGCAGATGCTCGGTGTTGTTGCAGCGGGAACGGCGTGGACAATGGCCCCACGAGCGATCGGCGCGGCGGGGCGCGACGTGGAGCCGCTGTTCAGGATCTCCCTCGCGCAATGGTCGCTCCATCGTGCTCACTTCGGCGGGAAGCTCGAACTCGCGGACTTTCCGAAGGTCGCCAAAGACGACTTCGGCATCGACGCGGTGGAATACGTCAACCAGTTCTGGAAAAAGCGTGCGGATGCGGCGCATGACCGCGAGCTGCGCAAGCGGTGCGATGATCTGGGCGTCAAGAGCTTGCTCATCATGTGTGACGGCGAAGGGTCGCTCGGCGACCCGGACGAGGCGAAGCGCGAGCAGGCGGTGGAGAACCATCGGAAATGGCTCGATTCCGCGGCCGCGTTGGGCTGCCACTCGATCCGCGTGAATGCGCATTCGGGCGGGACGTATGACGAGCAGCGGGACCGTGCCGCGAACGGGCTGAGACGGCTGTGCGAACTCGCCGAGCCGTACGGGCTGAACGTGATCGTCGAGAACCACGGCGGGCTTTCGTCGAACGGTGCATGGCTCGCGGCGGTGGTCCGGAAGGTTGATCACAAACGGGCGGGAACGCTTCCAGATTTCGGGAACTTCCGCATCTCCGACAAGGAAGCGTACGACCGGTACAAGGGGACAGAGGAGCTCATGCCGTTTGCGAAGGGCGTGTCGGCCAAGAGCTACGACTTCAACGATGGGGGCGAGGAGACGACGATCGACTACCGACGGATAATGAAGATCATTGTCGAAGCAGAGTATTCGGGGCACGTCGGCATCGAGTACGAGGGCGGGCGGCTGGGGGAATATGAGGGAATCCGCGCGACCAGGGCGCTGCTTGAGAAGGTGCGGGACGAACTGGCTACAGCGGCGGCGACGGAGAGGTCGGGCGCATAGGAAATAGGGTGGACCGCAAGAATCCGGTATCATGCGGCCGGTGCGGGAGTTCCTTCCGGCTCATCCGCGCCGACGGGAGGTTGCCCATGCTTGCATTCGCCGCCATCGCCACGTTCGCATCGCTCAGCGCATCCGCGCAGCAGCCGATCCCCACGCTGCTCATCACCGGGCACAACAACCATAACTGGCAGTACACCAGCCGACTCCACGCTGACACGCTGGAGGCGACGGGTCGCTTTGCGGTGACAATCACCGACGACCCCGCGGCCACGCTGGCCGATGCCGACAAGCTCGCCGGGTATCGCCTGTTCGTGCTCGATTACAACGACATCCACGAGCCGCGGCGGTGGGGGGAGCAGGCTGAGGCGAACTTCGTCAAGGCGGTGAGCGGTGGAACGGGCGTTGTGGCGGTGCACGCGGCGGACAATGCGTTCGCAGGGTGGGCAGACTACGAGCGGATGCTGGGGCTTATGTGGCGTGAGGGCACGGGGCACGGCTCGGTGCGCGAGTTCAAGGTCGAATGGGTGAGCAAGGACCACCCGATCGCCAAGGGGATGAGTGATTTCGCGACGCGCGACGAGCTGTATCACCGGCTCGCGAACCCGCAGAATTCGCGGTACAGCTTGCTGGCGCGGGCGATGTCCTCGACCGAGAGCGGCGGCACGGGCGAACACGAGCCGATGGCGGTGACGCTGGGGTTCGGCGAGGGGCGCGTGTTCGCAACGCCGCTGGGACACGTGTGGACGGGTGTTGAGGATACGAAGCCGTCGATCACGACGTCCGGATTCAAGACTCTGCTCTGCCGCGGCGCGGAGTGGGCGGCGACAGGGAATGTGAGCCTGCCGACCGAGTGGAAGGACGTGCGGACGCACAACACGCTGAGCGAGGAGGAGCGTGCAGCGGGGTGGCGGCTGCTGTTTGATGGGACATCCACGAGCGGGTGGCGCGGCTACAAGAAGCTTGCGCTGCCGGAGAACTCGGGGTGGTCGGTCGAGGGGGGCGAGCTGACGTATCGGCCGGGGAAGACGGGCGGGGACATCATGACGGATGCGCAGCTCGCGGACTTCGAGCTGTCGCTCGAGTTCAAAGTCGCCGAGGGCGGGAACAGCGGGATCATCTATCGCGTGACGGAGGACCACGACTACCCGTGGCAGACCGGGCCGGAGTTCCAGATCCTCGATGACCTGCGGCACGCGGACAAGGCACGGGACAAGACGCGGACGGGGAGCTTCTACGACGTCGTCGGGCGGTCGGTGGATACGAGCCGTCCGGCCGGGGAGTGGAACCACGCGCGGATTGTCTGCCGCGGGCGGACGGTGGAGCACTGGCTCAACGGGTTCAAGATCGTTGAACTGGATCTCGACAGTGAGGCCTATAAGGCCGCGCACGCCAAGAGCAAGTGGACCGGGATGCCGGACTTCGCGACGCGTGCGAAGGGGCATATCGCGCTGCAGGACCACGGCGACGTGGTGTCGTTTCGCAACATCAAGGTGCGCGAACTGAAGTGAGTCCGGCGGTCGCGTCGGGCGTTACTTCCTGGCCGCGCGGGCGAGCGCATCGTCCATCTGCATCGGGTGGCCGATCCATGCGATCCGCCCCTCGCGGTCGACGATGAACGAGCAGGGGATGCCGTCGCGTCCCGCGGGCTCCATCCATGCGCGGGGCATGGACCGATCGCTGTCGAAGGCGACGCGGTAGGCCATTTTGTCGCCTTGGTCCTCGATGAAACTCGTGAGTTTCTCGGCGCGGGTGTCGGGCTGACCCTGGGCAGGCCGGCGCTCGCTGCCCGCGACACCGATGACGACGACCTCCGGATGGCGGGCCTGCAGCTCGCTGAGGTGGGGGATCGCGCGGACACACGGCGGGCACCACGTCGCCCAGAACTCGACGACGTAAACCTTGCCTCGCTCGAAGCCGGACACGGGGTCGCCCTTGAGCCACTGTTCGATCGTCAGGGGCGGCGCTGGGTCGCCCACCTTCAACGTTGCCATTGTCCCCTCCTCCCGTGTGCTGGAACCGTTCCTGGCCTCGTTCTGCGAGCAACCGGTGAGTGCGGCGGCGGTGATCGAGGCGATCGCGAACGCGCGAATAAGCTTCTGCATATTGGGTCCTCGCAGGTTGTACAGTGGTTGGCTCGCGCAGGTTCAGGTGAGCGGGGTCTGGCCCGGCGTGGCGACCGCGTCGATCGCGAGCGGGCCGAAACCGAGTCCCGGGGGAGTAAGGTCGAGCGTTGATTGCATCGCGTGGTCCCACGTCACGCGCTTGCCGGTGTAGGCGGACATGCGGCCCATGACCGCGGTCATGGTTGACTCGGCGACGGCCTGCGCCTCGTTGATGGGCTTGCCGCTCTTGATCGCCTCGATCAGGTCCACGTGCTCCTGCACGTAAGGGTTGTTGTTGCGGCCGGTGAACTTCCATGCACGCTCGCCGCGGATCTCGGCGCGGCCGGAGGTTGTGTGCATCACGCCGTCGGTGCCGCGGAGGACTTCCTCGACGCGCCCGTCGCACCCATCGATCTGGCGGCTGAAGCTCGTCATGGTGACGCCGTCGGGATACTCGTACTCGACAGCGAAGTGGTCGAAGATGTGGCCGAAGTCTGCGGAGGTTCGGACCTGTCGCCCGCCCATCGCCCAGCAGGCGGTCGGGTGCGATCCGGTCGCCCAGTTGATGACGTCGAGGTTGTGCACGTGCTGCTCGACGATGTGATCGCCGGAGAGCCATGTGAAATACAGCCAGTTGCGGAGCTGCCATTCCGTATCGCTCCACTCGGGTTGGCGCGGGTTCATCCAGAGCCCCCCTTGGTTCCAGTAGCAGCTCGCCGAGACGAGCCGGCCAAGCTGGCCGTCTTTGACCCGCTTCATTGCCTCGAGGTAACACGTTTCGTGGCGGCGCTGCGTGCCCGCGACGACGCAAAGGCCTTTGGCTCGCGCCTGCTCGCCCGCGGCCATCACGCGGCGGACGCCGACCGGATCAACCCCGACAGGCTTCTCGACGAAGATGTGCTTGCCCGCCTTGACCGCCCCCTCGAACTGCGCGGGGCGGAAACCGGGCGGTGTCGCGAGGATAACGATGTCGATCTCGCGGTGCTCAAGCAGTTGCTTCCAACCATCGAAGCCGCTGAAACAGCGGTCCTCGGTGACGCTGACGCGCGATGCGTGCTCGCTATCGAGCCCCGCGAGGCCGCCGGCGCAGCTCCGGATGCGTTCGGGGAATACGTCGGCGAGCGCCCAGATCTCGGTGTCGCGCGAGGCTTCGAGGACGTTGGCGGCCGCGCCCGTGCCGCGACCGCCGCAGCCGATGACGCCGACCTTCAGACGGCCTGCGCCGAGGTGGACGCCGACGCGCGCGAATGCGGGGAGCGCGGCCGCGCCGACGGCGGCGAGCGTTGCCCCGGTGACAAAGCCGCGGCGGGTGAGTCCGGAAAGAGCATCGTGGGTGGTCATAAGGGTTCCTCGATCTGCAAGCGAGCTGAAAGGTCGCGACTCAAGACTACCGCGCAGAGTCGATCGATGCACGCAACCCGGCGACGGCAGTGGGATCGAACCGGCCTTTAACCCGGGCGGAAGAGTGAAGCTGCGTGCAGCCCGTGGTAGCGATGACCGCGGCAGCGTTGTCGGCCCGGATGCCGCCGCCGGGAAGGATCTGGATGCGGCCGCTGGCGGCGTCGACGAGGGCCTTGAGCCGTTCAAGCCTCCGTTCCCAGGCATCCCCACCAGCATGCCACAGATGGGTGGCTGCGAAGGGGACCGTTCCGGCGGAAAGATCGAGGGCGGTCTTGGCGGCGGTGTAGCCAGACGTCAGAATCCGGGTGACCCCCAAGTCTGCCAGCTGGTGGATCGCCGCGAGCGGGTCAGGAGTGAGATCGATGGCGCGATGGAACACCGTCTCGCGCCCTGCTGCAAGGCGAACCAGTTCGCGTACACGCTCCGAGTCGATCGCCCAGTCTGGACGGAGACAGCCGAAGACGATCCCGCCCGCGCCGCTCCCCAGCATCATCTCCGCATCCGCGAGCACGCCGTTCCACGCGTCGCGGCTGTAGTGAAAGTCGGGCGCGGCGACGCGGGGCCGGACCATCGCGACTGTCTGCACGGGGAGCTTCGCCGCGTGACGCACCAACTCGACGCTCGGCGTGAAGCCGTGCGCGTCGAGGTCGGCGCAGAGCTCGAGCCGGTCCGCGCCCGCGGCGACCGCCGCTTCGGCATCGACGATGGAATCGACCGCGATCTCCAGGATCCGACGCGGCATCGGGCTTTTCACATGAACTTCGTCTTGCCGGGCACGGCCACGGCAACCGGCGGCGCGGGCGTGTCCCACGAAAGGTCGGTCGGGACGAGCGATTCCTGACTGCTCATCGCCTGCTCCCAGGTGATCGATTGGCCCGTATATGCCGCCTGCCGCGCCATGATCGCCATCAGGCAGCTGTTGGCCGCACGCTCGGTGTCGTTGATCGGCTTGCCCGCCCTGATCGACTCGAACAGCTCGTTGTGCTCGACCTGGTACATCTCCGCGGCATCGTTCTTGCCCGGGGCGTACTTCCAGATCGTGTCGCCCTTGTACACCTTGCTGACGTACGAGGGCCGCCAGCCATCGACGAGCGTCCAGCCGTTGCGCCCGTATACATAATCGTTGTTGTCGCTGGGTGTCGAGTCGATTTGCCGGCAGGTGTGGTGCGCCCGCCTGCCGTTCTCGTACTCGAAGACCGCCGCGAAATGGTCGAAGACGTTCCCGTGCTCCTCGCCGGAGCGGGCGGCGCGGCCGCCGAGGCAAGTGACCCGCGTCGGAAGTTCGTCCTTCATCGCCCACGCCAGGCGATCGACGCTGTGCACGGCCTGCTCGACGATGTGGTCGCCCGAGAGCCAGGTGAAGTGCCACCAGTTGCGGAGCTGGAACTCGAGCTCCGACCACTCCGGCCTGCGCGGCCGACGCTCCAGCGTGCCGCTGTGATAGGTCGTGTGCACGCTCGTCACATCGCCGATCGCGCCCGAATGGATGTGCTTGAAGCACTCGCGCATGCCGGGGGCATATCGCCAGCAGAAGCCCGTCAGGCACGCGAGGTTCTTCTCCTTCGCCATGCGGGCTGACTCGATCACCGAGCGGATACCCGGGGAATCCACGGCGACCGGCTTCTCAAGGAAGACATGCTTTCCCGCCTCGATCGCCGCGCGAAGGTGCTGCGGCCGGAACGCGGGGTACCCCGTTAGCAGAACGACATCTACGCCGGAGTCGATGACGCGCTGGTAGGAATCGAATCCGGTGAACTTGCGGTCGCCATCGACCTGCACGCGAGACTTCGCGTCATCGCCCATGGTCTCGACGATGTGCCCCAAGGAGGTCTCGATCCGCTCGGGGAACACGTCGCCCATCGCGACAAGTGACGTGCCCGGATCAGCGCTGAGCGCCTGCACCGCCGCGCCCGTGCCGCGGCCGCCGCACCCGATGAGCCCGAGCCGGATCGTGTCCGCCCCGCCGGCCCACGCCGCCGCCTGCAGCCCGGCCGGGAGGACGAGCCCGCCGGCGATCGTCGCGGCGGTGCTGGAGGCCAGGAACTCTCGCCGCGTAACGCCAGTCTCGCCGGACATGTTCACTCCCGTGTTCGACACCATCGTTCTTACTTTTGTTCCGGCCGCGGTGCGGGCTCACCCGTGCGTTCAACCTTCTTTGGCCGGCCGTGTTCGTCGACATCGCACACCACGCGGAAGCCGACGAAGTTCCCGTCGCTCAGCCACCACCTGCTCTTGGGCAAGTTCGGGTCGCTGGCATTCCACGTCGAGTCCTGCTTCTGTGATGCGCTCGCCTTGAGCAGCTCCGGCGGGTCTCGCCACGAGCCGCCCTTGGACGTCGGCTTGCCCTCACGCCCGACAACCCACTCCTGCACGTTGCCGTGCATGTCGTAGATCCCCCAGTCGTTGGCCCGCTTGGTCGCCGCGGCGTGCGGCTTCTCGTCGCTGTTGGCGGCGAACCACGCGAACCGCGGCAGTTCGGCTTCGCCGCCATCGAAACCGAAGTCGCCCTTCCGGCCGGCGAGGCAGGCGTGCTCCCACTCGGCCTCCGTGGGCAGGCGGTATGCCAGCCCGCTCGTCTCGCTCAGCCACTTGCAGAACGTCTCCGCGCTGCGGAAAGTGAGCGAAATCGCGGCATATCCCTCATGACCGAAGCCACGATCCGGCGGCAGGTAGGGCTTGCTCGGGCGCGTAGCGGCGTCAGCAGGCGCGTCGCCGCTCTGCTGCGACGACGGAGTCTGCTCGCCTTTCTGGTCGAGCCGGTACGCCCACACGTCGAAGGCCTCCCATGTCAGCTCCGTCTTGCCGATGTAGAACGGCTTGACGCTGCCATCTTCCGACCCCGGTACGGGGACCATCGCGAACTTGAACGCGGCCGAGGGGATGTCCTGCCAGTATGGCTTGAACTCGCCCTCGTTGCGAACGAGCTTGGACGCGGGTCGCTCGGCCGTGTCAACGGCCGGCTTGGCTTCCGGCTGTGCCGCGATTGCCGGCCCGGTCGGCACAAGCACAGGCACGCCGACTGCCGCGTATGCTGCGAAAGTGCCCCACCGGAGAAGCGTCATTGAACCTGCCATGCGCATCGCCGTGCTCCGCTCGGTCTTCGTAGTCCTTGCCTGCATCATCGCGACCAGCTTGTGCGGCTGTACACGGCTGGAACGGTTCGAGTTTACGCGTCTGTGCATGGGGGTGCAAACCCGGGTCGTCGTCTATGCACCCGGCCGCGATCGCGCGGCGGACGCGGCGGCTGCTGCGTTTGCCACGATCGCCGAAGTCGAGCAATCGCTCAGCGACTACCGACCGGACAGCGAGGCGATGCGTCTGTGCGCGCGTGCGGATGCGGGTGAACACGGCTGGCAACCAGTATCGCCGGTCCTTGCGCTCGCGATCGAACGATCTCTCGCCGTGAGCGAGGCGACAGATGGCGCCTTCGCCCCAACCATCGGCCCGGCAGGGCAGCTTTGGAGAAGGTCGCGACAGACCCGCACGCTACCTACACCCGAGCAGGTTGCCGAAGCTGTCCGACTCTCCGCGCCCGGCAACATCGAGCTCGACGCCGATCGCCGCGAGGTGCGCATCCTGCAACCGGGCGTCCGGCTCGACTTCGGCGGGACTGGGAAAGGCCTCGCGGCCCACCACGCGGTTGAGATGCTGCGGAAGCATGGCTGTTCTCGCTCACTCGTTGCGCTCGGGGGCGATATCGCTGTTGGTGCCCCGCCGCCGGGAGCGGCGGGTTGGCGGATTGACATCGCTGGCGTGGAGCGACCACTTCTTTTCTCGAACGCTGTGGTCTCAACATCGGGCGATACGGAGCAATGGGTCGAGATCAATGGTCGCGGCTACAGCCACATCGTCGATCCGCGGACGGGGCTTGGCTTCGATGCGCCCCGCGGTGTGCAGGTGACCGTGATCGCCCGCGACGGCGCGTTCGCCGACGCTCTTGGCACCGCGCTGTACGCGCTGCCGCTTGAACAAGCCGAACACGTTGTGAAGCGATTCGATGCTGGGGCGATCATCGTGACCGTTCCGCCGCAAGAACCCGGCGTTCGCGAAATTGATCCGCACGGCCTGATCCGGTGGGCCGGCATCACGCCTTCTCCGCAAGGAACACACGAGTGACGTACGCAAGCTCGACCGTCCCGTCGGTTGCGTATCGCTCAAACAACTCCGTGAGCCCCGCTTTCAAGTCTTCCAGCCGCGAACCGTGTTTGGGGATGTAGCTCGCGCTCGTTGCGCGGCCGATCAATCCAGTCAAATCAAGCCGCTGCCGGTGCGAAAACCGAAGTTCTCTCGCATCGCGGAACAACGCCGAGTCATAGAGGCTCTGCGGGCGTGTATGGTCGTTCGCTGCGGCGTGCCC